>LR778134.1:2100000-2335857 GCA_902809935.1 Ruminococcaceae bacterium BL-4
CAAGCTTTTCTGCCACTGCAATCCCCAACATTGCATTGATTACATGATGAGTCCCAAGAACTGGCAGATCAACTGGCCATTCTGACTTTCCGTGGCTTACAAGAAAACAAGTATGTCCATTTTCCATTTGAATGTTTTTGGCTTTATAATCACATATTTCAGAAGTCCCAACATAAATCTCCTCAAATGGAAACTTTCCACGCAAAGAAGCTAAAAGCGGATCATCTCCATTTAAAAATAGGACGGAATCTTTTTGAAACTGATCAGTAATATGCAGCTTCTGCTCTAAAATGTTTTTCTGTGTATGCAGATTTTCAATATGAGAAATTCCGATATTCGTCATCACCGCATACTTTGGTGCTGCAATTTGCGCAAGGCGTCCCATTTCTCCAAATTGGCTCATTCCCATTTCGATCACTGCCGCTTGCTGATTTTCTTCCAGTTGAAACATCGTAAGAGGCAAACCAACCTGACTGTTCTGATTCCCCTGCGTTTTCATCACTTTGAGCTCAGAAGAAAGCGCCAGCGCCACCATTTCCTTGGTCGTTGTTTTTCCGACGCTTCCTGTAATTCCAATCACCGGAAGGGAAAACTTTTTGCGATAGGCACCTGCAAGTGTCTGTAGTGCTTTCAAAGTATCCGGCACTGCAATCCACACATGGCTGTCATGCATCGACTGATGATTCTGCGTGAAAGTAGCAACAGCACCCGCTTTAAAAACTGCCGGAATATAAATATGCGCATCGGTGTGTTCTCCGCGAATTGGAACAAAAAGTGAACCCACCCCTGCCTGCCGACTATCCGTACAGACCGACGTAATCAATACTTCCGGATCTCCGCAGAGAATCTTTCCGCCGCAAGCCTCCGCAACTTCTTTTACCGTCATTTGCATAAAATTCTTTACGCCTTCCCTTCCGCTTTCAGAATATCACGGACAACTTCACGTTCATCAAGATGATATTTTACACCTTTGATTTCCTGATAATCTTCATGGCCCTTTCCTGCGAGAACAACGACATCCCCATCTTCCGCATGGTCCATGCAATAGCGGATCGCTTCTTTTCTGTCCGGAATTACAAGATACTTTCCATCGGTTTTATGCAGACCAACTTCAATATCAGCGATAATATCCATCACATTTTCAAAGCGGGAATTATCTGCTGTTACAACGGACAAATCCGCAAGCTTTCCGCTCATTTCGCCCATCTCATACCGACGAATCTTCGGACGATTTCCACCCGCTCCAAAAAGGCAAATCAGACGATGAGGCTGATATTCCCGCAATGTAGTCAGAATATTTTCCATGCTGACCGCATTATGAGCGTAGTCAATCAGCAATGTATAATTGCCGGGCACCGGAACAGGCTCTACTCTGCCCTTTACTTTAACCGTATCAAGACCCTCGCGGATCGCTTTTTCAGAAACATTAAAATGGCGGCAAACCGCCACTGCAGAAATTGCATTATAAACGCTGAATTTCCCCGGAATATCCACCGTGATATTTTTAGCGCTGACTGCTCCTTCTAAATCAAACTGAACTCCAAGGTATCCCGGACGGGAGACAAGCTTTTCATTGGAAGCTCTCAGCTCAGCTTTATCTGAAAATCCATAAAATTCAAGCGGACAGGTATGTCCTTCGACAATTCCCTTCCAATTGGGGTCATCCAAATTAATAATCCCCAACTTGCTCTGCTGAAACAACATCGCTTTACAGCGACGGTATTCTTCCATATCTTTGTGCTCTACGCCACCGATATGGTCAGGGGAAAAATTCGTAAATAAACCAATATCAAATGTAAAGCCGCTGACCCGATGCTCCCGAAGGCCAATGGAACTTGCCTCGATCACACAAGCTTTACAGCCGGATTCTACCATATGGCGCATAGCCGCCTGAATCTCATAAGAGGCAGGCGTTGTATTTTCTGTCTTTGTAATCTGATCTCCAATAACCGTGCCGATCGTTCCGATAATTCCGGTATGGATTCCAGCGCTCTCTAAAATAGAGTGTACCATATAACTGACAGTCGTCTTCCCCTTTGTTCCTGTAATTCCAATTACCTTAAGTTCCTCCGCTGGATTTCCAAACCATGCTGCCGACAATACAGCAAGCGCATATTTTGTGTTCTCTACCTGTACGACAGCACAGGAAAGCGTTGGGATCTTCTCCTCCACAACAACCGCTGCTGCACCAGCATCCTGGGCCTGTTTTACAAACTGATGCCCATTAAAATTGGGTCCTACCATACAAACAAAGACGCTGCCCTTAACAACCTTTCTGGAATCATAAACAACGCCTGTAACTTCGGCGGTATTGTCTCCTTTTAAACTGCAAGGCAGATTCTTTATCAATTCTTTTAAAATCATGGATATTCCTCCGCTAATGTCAAAATTTAAGTCATTGACCGAATATGATAACGAAAGTATGATTCAATCAAATGGAAATGATTGATCCTTAAAATTCTTTGCATTCTTTTTTCTGTTCGGGAAAATCCATCCTGAAAATCCGACTGGATCGCTCGAACCATCAGTGGAGTTCTAAGGATCTTTTTTAAGCGATCATATAATTTTTCCCGGCTTTTTAAAGAACTTTTAACCGCTTCTTCCAAACAAGACTTTCCTGCCTCCAGCAAAAACCATGCAAGATGACGCTTTTCCAAATATTCATAAACATGCTGCTGCTTTAAAAAATCCGCCACAATCTCAAAGCAGGCTTGATATCGTTCAATCAGGCTGTTTTTCTGTTCTGAAATCTCTATCGGAACTTTTTGAAAAACAATAAAAGGTTCCGGCAAAAGAACAGTTTTACCTGAAGTATAATGTGCCATAATTGCCGCCGGCCGTGCCGGTGGAAAAAGGTCAGTCTCTTTAAAAAAGTGCAGGTGGTTTTCTAAAAACCATTCTCGCCGATAAAGCCTTCTCCATGGAGAATCCAACCCCTTTACTTTTCTCCACTCCTGCTCCCTTGTTCCCGGCCCCACTAATGCATTCTGCACCAACTCGCAAATTTTAGGATCAGAAGTGTCTTTTCCGATCGGAAGAGAAAATTCCTCCCCAGCGGCCGTCGCTTCTCCAAAGAGCAGGAGATCTGCTTTTTCCTTTTGAGCACAGGAAATCAGTGTTTTAACAGCTCCCTCCATCAGGCGGCTTTCCGACGGCAAAAACAGAAGATAGTCCCCTCTTGCGCGAACTGCTCCAAAATTAAAGCAGTCATATTTTCCTCCATGAGGCTTATCATACACTGTAACACGAGAATCCTGACGCTCAAACTGATGGCAAAATTCCAGTGAACGATCATTTGAATCGTCATTGATCAACAGCAATTCCAAATCAGGATTACTCTGCTTCAGGATACTTTCTACACATGGATTCAGTTTTTCTTCACCGTTATATACCGGTACAATCACTGAAAGTGCAGGCAAATAAATCCCTCCATTCAAAATTTCTGCTCATAAAGACGTTTATACGAACTTTTATATTATATCATTTGCAAAAACAGATTACAATCTTTTGCCAAACATGAATAGCTTTTTCCCTTTTGTTCATAATAAAATTGGTGATGTATTTATGATGATTTCTTTAATCCGTACACTACTGCTATACATAGTGATTATAGCAGCGGTTAGGCTCATGGGAAAACGACAGATCAGTGAACTGCAGACAAGCGAATTGGTAGTAACCCTTTTAATTTCTGATATCGCGGCCATTCCAATGCAGGATACCGGTCAGCCTCTCGCAAGCGGATTCATTCCAATCGCCGTTTTGGCGATCTGCGAAGTGGGCGTATCCTTCATCATGATGAAAAGCGGAAAATTCCGTGAAATGATCTGTGGAAAGCCCATCATTGTCATCCGAGACGGCAAAATTCAGCCGCAGGAAATGCACCGCTTACGAATGACAACAGAAGATTTGTTTGAAGCAATTCGGCAAAAAAATGTTTTTCATATTTCTGATGTCTCCTACGCAATCGTTGAAACAAACGGAAAAATGAGCATCTTAAAAAAGCCTGAACAGGAAATGCCAACTGCGGGGGCTCTTGGGGTTGCCCAAACCGATTCCGGATTTGAAACCGTTGTGATCAGTGATGGCGTAATCAACGATTCTTCCCTCAATCTTTGCAATAAGAATCGTACTTGGTTACAGAATATTCTGAAAAGCAAACAGTTGCAGCCAAAAGATATTTTTATTATGACTGCCGACACCAGTGGTAATTATCAGATTATTCAGAAAGGAGGCAAAGTATGAATCGGCTTTTTATCATCGGTGCTCTTGCAGTTCTGCTCGGCGTAATCTGTAATCTGGGAATGCACACGACTTTGCAGTATACAGACAATATGATACAGGAACTTGCCAATGCAAAATCGGTCTCTGCCTCTGGGGATTATGACCATGCGCAGGAACTTTGCAAAGAAATAAAAGAGGACTGGCAGGGCTGCCATCAGGTTCTGTGCACCTTTATGCCTCATGCTAGGCTAGAGGCCATTGATCAAACACTTTCCACATTACCGGAATTATGTGAAACGAATTCGATTGAACAATTTTACTCCGAATGCGATCGTGGATCTGTTCAATTGGAATATCTAAAAGAAAGCGAAGTCCCAACCTTGCAAAACCTTTTCTAAAAGTTCAAATCGCAAACTAAGCAAAAAAGCCCATACAATTTTTTCGTTTAAAAATTGTATGGGCTTTTTTATTGATCCTGAAAAATCTCTTTGATTTCTTGACAGTTAACAAATCCTAATTTATAATACACCTTATGTTTAATAAACAGACTAATCTACAAAAGGAAACGAATTTATGATTTTTAAAGAAGTAGGGCGCAAAAAATTTCCAACCATTATTCTACTGCATGGCGGTGGATTATCTGACTGGTCATGGAACCCTACCATACAGCTTTTGTCATCCGAGTTTCATTTAGTAACCCCTATTTTAGATGGACATGGTGAAGACGGCTCGGAAACATTTATCAGCATTCAGAAATGTGCAGAGGAATTAATCAGCTATATTGAAAACGACTGCGATGGAAAGGTCTTTGCGATTGGCGGGCTTTCTGTCGGTGCACAGATTACAGTAGAAATACTGTCTACAAAGCCTGATATTGCTCAATACGCTATCATTGAAAGTGCTCTAACAATTCCCATTAAAGGGACAACTGCCATAACAGTTCCAGCTTATCAATTTCTTTATGGTCTGATTAAAAAGCGCTGGTTCTCTAAACTACAGGCAAAATCCCTATGTGTCCCTGACGAACTATTTGAAACTTATTATCAGGACAGTCAAAAGATCAGCAAACAGTCTTTAATTAACCTTACTCTCAGTAATGGTAATTATTATTTAAAGCCTTCTATTGCGGCTACTCATGCAAAGGTGTTAATTATTGTCGGTTCAGATGAAATCAAAGTGATGAAGGAATCCGCCGAACTGTTGCATCGTACGATTCCAAAAAGCCAACTGTATATTGCTAAAAACATGAAACATGGTCAGCTCAGCTTGGTACATACAGAGCAATATATAAAGCTGTTAAAAAATTTTTTCAAAATAAAAGAATGATCATTTTTGGTGCTAAATTTTTATATAAAGAATAGGAGTGCTTCGCTGCTTTTGAATCAGCCAAGCACTCCTATTCTTTATATTAGACAATTATTTGGAAACATAAGAAAACGGATTTTCTTTCGTGCCGTTATGAATCACTTCAAAGTGGCAATGAGGGCCGGTAGAATATCCGGTACTGCCCACTAACGCGATTAACTGTCCCTTTTGTACCTTTTGGCCAACAGAAACAAGAAGCTGAGAAGCATGACCATACAAAGTCACATAGCCATTGCCGTGATCAATCATCACACAGTTCCCGTATCCATCTCCGGTATCGGAAGCCTTAGTGACGGTTCCTCCGTCTGCTGCAACAATTTGAGATCCAAAGGCGTTTCCGTCAGAAATATCAATGCCGGGATGGAACTTTCCCCAACGATATTCAAATCCTGTCGTAATTGTATGCATAGTCGGCGTCGGCCACTCAAAAGTACCAGTCGCCATTCCTGCAGGACAGTCTTTCGTCCCATTCAATATGACCTTAGAAACCGCATCTTTAAGCACTTCTGTATGAGTTGCCTCTTTATTTACCTCTTTGCCATTGATACTAGTAATGCAATAGGTAACCTGTTTTTGTCCATTTTCTCCTTCCGTTTCTACGGAAGTTTTTCCTTTATAAAGCGTATCACTGTCTTTTTGTACGGTATCATAAGGAATTTCTTCTGTTACCTTCTTTGTACAAACGGACTGAATGGAAATCAGCGGCTTCTCCTGAGAAAGCTTGATGGTATCTCCGCTCTTAAGAGAGGAAAAATCAACATTCGGATTTTTTTGAGAAAGGGTCTCAACCGTAAGCCCATTTTCATTTGCAATATCCTGGACATTTTCATTATTCTGAACTTGATAATCCGTCTGTACCGTTTGTTTTGATAAAAGCAACGCTTTCATTGTTTCATCGGTTAAAACAGACGAAGCCGGATAAGTGCCGGGAATACATCTGACATCAGAAAGAAATGTTGCGGTATCATCCTCTCCGTCTCCTTTTGCCGAATCCAATAGATTCTGCAAAAGTTTCTGCAATTCGCTTTTCTCTTTTACTGCGCCTACGAAGTTCCCATCTATATACAGCCCACAGCTGTCAACTCCGATCTGCTGGTCCTTTTGTAAAAGCAGATTATCTGCCGAAGAAGAAAGATGATCCGAAGCAGAAGACGGCGTTGCGCGAAAAGCAGGCACATAAGTCTGATTCGTATCAACTTTTGAATTAGAAGTTATTGTTTGTACTTCCTGATTTTGAGATACTTTTTGTACCGACGCATAAGCGGTAATTCTAGGCGTCATCAGATGTATGCCACCAATTAAACAAGCCACTACTAAAAGGCTGGCCGCATAGCGTACCTTTCGATCCCGAAATGTAGTAGAAAAACTTTCTTTCTGCCAGTCGTTTTCCGCAGAAAAATAAGTTTCCGTTTCACGGCCTCTCTGAGAAAGAAAAGAATGATCACTATGAGAGTGATGATCTCTGATTGGATTTCTCATGATTGCTCCTCCTTGCATATAGAATATATTACGCATTCGTAATTTGTGTTACACATTTGTAATGAATTATATTCTACCGCAAAGATTACAATTTTGCAACCTTTTTCAATTGTCAATTTCTACAACGAAATTTGTCTTTTATTGTTTGTATTGTAAATTTTCAACAGTCCAGTGCTCAATCACAGGCAAAAAATTCTTTGCTTCCCAAATTGCGCCATTTAAATCGTGTTCCTTATAGTTTCCGCATTCTTTCGCTTTTGCTCCTGGGATCTCTCCCTGATAAAGAGCGATCTTTTGAAAGATCTCAATAATCAATTTAATTGCTGTTTGGGGAGGAAGATCGCGCACCAAAAAATAAAATCCTGTACGACAACCCATTGGTCCAAAATAAACAACTTGGTCGGAATAGGCACTGTTGCGGGCAAACGTTGCGAACAAATGCTCGATCGTATGCAGTGCGGCATTTTCCAAAAATGGCGGATGATTTGGCCTGCGCATACGAATATCATAGGTAGTAATATCTCCATCAATACGAGAAGTATAAATTCCTGGTGTTAATACATCATGGTTCACACAAAAACTTTTAATCAGATTCACTTAAAATAACTCTCCCTTCAAAATTTCTGTCCTCTGTAAATTCATGAAAATCATCTGTAGAAAAGAAATGACGAATTAATTCCATACTATCTTCTACCGACTGATCGATCAAATCAAAAAAGCTTCCAGTTCCTTCTGCACCCTTCCATGACCACGGTGCCAACAAAATATTGGCATAATCAAAATTTTCATCCTCCATAATAGGGCGAATATGGCTGCTGACTGTTTTTCCTGAATGTTCAATTTTTCTTAAAAAGGTACGCTTAAAACCGGTTTTATCAGTTAAAAATCGAAAAGCTGTGCGGCAATCTTTTGTTGCCTGATAAAGATCATCCTGAGATAATTTCTTTCCATAAGCCGATAAAATAACCTGTTGATAGAGCTCTGCAATCTTCTGTTGAACGGTCTCATCCTGCGGAACTGTACGAGTCAGGGGAAAATCAACAGGAAGTTCTCCTAATTCACTCCTTAAAACAATCGTATCCAGAGCGGATTCAATCTCATTGTGATAAACGCTTAAATCCTGAGAAGGATCTTTTTCTTTCAAAAAATTAGCGCAATAATACACATATGGATGAGCAGTTCGGTCCAAAGAATAATGGCATAAAAATCCATACACATAGGAACGCATCAAACTACCAGGCATCTGGCCACAAACATTACGCAGCGCACGAAAAAAAGGTTCGGGAGCTTCCCAATGAATCTTTCCTCCCCATGGACAAAGACTTTTTCCCCTTTGCCACGGCAAATAACGATGTGTGAAAAGGAAATCAGGCCCCTGTGCGCCCCAAAGAAACGCATCACCATTTTGGGCTGGAATATTTTCCTTTTTCATTTCTTCCAAAACTTTTTGGGACTGCAGATAATGTGTAATTGCTGCAGGCATAGCTGATACTTCCCTTCCAAATCTCTCTCATAAAAAGACTTGTCCTTTTTAATTCCATAAAAAAAGAGTGCAGATTTCTCCGTACTCTAAATCGTATCATATTTTTCATGAAAAGAAAAGGAGTTTCAGACGATCCAATTTGAAAAATTCATCTTATCCGTCAAAGAACTTTTGAAAGAAAATCCTTTAAACGCGGATGTTTTGGATTTTCAAAAAACTCTTCCGGCGGCGCTTCTTCTAAGACTTGGCCGTCATCGACAAACAGCACCCGCGTTGCAACCTCTTTGGCGAAATTCATTTCATGAGTCACAACGGCCATTGTCATACCCTCTTGGGCAAGCTCTTTCATAACCTGCAGCACTTCGCCAACCATTTCAGGATCCAGAGCACTGGTCGGCTCATCAAACAACATCATCTTAGGGTCCATCGCTAAGGCACGGATAATCGCAATTCTCTGCTTTTGTCCTCCGGAAAGCTGAGAAGGGTAAGCATCCTCTTTATCGGGAAGTCCAATCCGTTTCAAAAGCTGCATTGCCTTTTCATCGGCTTCTTCCTGCGTTTTCAGCTTCAACATCACAGGAGCTAATGTAATATTTTGCCGTACCGTTAAATGCGGAAAAAGATTAAAATGTTGGAAAACCATGCCCATCTGACGGCGGACCGCATCGACATCGACTCCAGGCACATTGATTCTCTTTCCATCAAACCAGATTTCTCCGCTGGTTGGCATTTCCAGCAGATTCATGCAGCGTAAAAAAGTACTTTTACCGGAACCGGAAGGCCCAATGATAACAACTTTTTCTCCATCTACAATTTCTTGATTGATTCCTTTGAGCACTTCCACCGTGCCATTCATCGTATGGAACGATTTATGAAGATTTTTAACGGAGATCACTTCTCGCCAGCCTCCTTTCAATACGATGCAGGATTGCTGTAAGCCCGATCACAATCAGCAGATAGACCAAAGCAACTGCAAGAAGTGGTGGGAACGCATCATAGGTAATGGAACGAATAATATCGCCGCCCTTGGTCAAATCTTGGATACCAACATATCCGGCAACAGAAGTCTCTTTTAAAAGCGCGATAAATTCATTAAATACTGCAGGAGCTACATTTTTAAACGCCTGCGGCAAAATAATTTTAATCAGCGTTTGCTTTTGACTCAATCCCAGAGAACGTCCTGCTTCTGTTTGACCGCGATCCACCGACTGAATTCCACTGCGGATTACTTCAGCCACATAAGCACCGGAATTGATTCCGAATGATAGAACTGCAATCACCAGAGGCGCGCCACTAGTCAGGATCGCAAAATACATAATCATCAGCTGAACTACCATAGGTGTACCACGAATCACTGTTAGGTAGAGACCGCAAACTGCATTCAAAATACGAATCCACCAGCTACGCTGTCCATTGCCATATGCTACACGCACTAGAGCAATTAAAACGCCTAAGATCACACCAATCAGCAAAGCCCCTGCTGTGATCAACAGCGTATTTCCAAGTCCTTTGACCAGATACAGATACCGATTCTGACGGATAAAATCATCAAATAATCTGGCGCTAAGATCATTCCAAAAACCCATAGGGTTTCCTTCCCCCTTTTGAACACCAAACCGCAGGACGGCGATTCTGGCACGTCCTGCGGTTTAATTAGATGTTAATTTTTAGTCTGCACTGATATATTGGCTGACAATCTTATCCATCTCTCCGCTGTCGTTCAGTTCTTTAATGACTCCATTAATTGTTTCTTTAAGATCACTGTTCTTAGGTACTGCAATCGCATAAGTCTCTTCCGTCAGTGCCTCATCCAGCTTTTGAATCTTATCCGAATTCTTAGATACATATTTTTCAGCCGGGAAGTTATCAATAACAACTGCATCAATCCGTCCCGCAATCATATCGGAAATCGCATCCATGCCCTTAGGATAACGTTTTACTTCGCCAACTTTAATGTCGCTGGAACCATCTTCATTCGTGCAATAAATATCACCGGTAGTTCCCTGCTGAACCCCAACGGTTTTTCCGTTCAAATCGGTACGGCTCTTAATATCGCTGCCCTTCTTAACAATGATTGCCTGAGACGCATTATAATAAGTATCCGTAAAATCAACATTCTTAAGCCGATCTTCCGTTACGCTCAAGCCTGCCGCACTAAAATCAGCTTTTCCGGTCTGGACACTCGGCACGCAGGAATCAAATGCAATATCGGTGATTTCAAGTTTGACTCCAAGTTTATCTGCAACCTTCTGTGCAATATCTACATCGATACCAACAATTTTGTCGTTATCTTTATACTCAAAAGGCTCAAACTCTGCGTTCGTTACCATCGTGATCTTCCCCGCTGCCTTAATTTTAGCAACAGCACTATCCGAAGCCGCAGAAGCTGCAGAAGTAGTTGTACCAGAAGCTGCGGTAGAAGAAGCACTGCTGGAAGAACTGCCGCCACAAGCGGTGCAACCAGCGATCATAGCAGCTGCTAAAGCAAAAGCTGCAAACATTTTCATTTTTTTCATAATCTTTTCCTCCATAAAACCATTCAAGAATTATCAATTGAACGATTTTGATTATATCGCATAAATATTCATAATTCAAGCTTTTTTTGTATATTTGTCAAAAAAGAATTTCCGGGTCCATTTCACGGACAGCTTTTGTGCAATTTATATTGCAAACGCTCAAAAGTGCGCAAAAATCTTTTGGAAATGGTGCCGAAATTTTAACAACAGATTTGGTAATCGGATGAATAAATTTTAAATATCCGCAATGAAGGGCCTGACGAAAAATCAAGTCTTTTCTGCCTCCGTAAAAATCGTCTCCGCAAAGCGGATGCCCCAAATAAGCCATATGCACTCGTATCTGATGCGTTCTGCCGGTCTCAATAGAACAGGCAATCAGCGTCTGATTTTTGCCCGATCCTATCTCTTTCCAATGAGTAATCGCAGAAGCGCCGTCTTCTCGAACCATCCTCTGTAAAGAATGTCCAGGCATCAGTCCAATCGGTGCATTGACTGTTCCACAACCGGATAAAACCCCTTCACAAACTGCATAATAAACCTTATGAATTTTGCCGATCGCAGCAGACGCCGCATATGCATTTTTTGCAAGAAGAACAATTCCGGTCGTATCTTTATCCAATCGATACAGTGGCCGAAAAGCAGAAGGCTCTCCATTTTTTCCTAGATATGTGCAGACAGAAGCCATCAGTGTATCGCGTTCCTCATGTCCGGGACGCCGATAAAGGATCTGCCCTGCCGGTTTATCAACCGCAAGGAAATCATGATCCTCCCATAAAACTTTTGGCGCAGGAACATCTTTGGGAAGCAACTGGTACGGTTCATCTTCAGGAAGCTGCAAGATCACTCTTTGCCCTACTTTTAGATGGTCCGTTGCAATCATTAATTTTCCATCGGCTGTAATCCCTTTTGAAACCCTTTTTAATTTTGCAAGCATACGAGCCGATATTTGGCAATAACCTCTTAAGAAACCTTTTACTGTAACCCCATCATAATTTTCCGGAACAAAAAATTGCAATTTTCGCATGATTTCCTCCATAAAAAAACCATCTCCGGAATTGACCTCCCGAAGATGGCTTTTCATTCATGCTTATTCAATCACTTTATTTAACTTCAACTGTCCAACCAAACGGATCCGGGATTTTGCCCCACTGGATACCGGTCAGGGTATCATAAAGTTTCTGGCTCAGTTCACCAATTTTACCATCGTTGATAACCATGATGTCATCGCCCCATTTAAGATGACCAATTGGAGAAATAACTGCTGCAGTGCCACTGCCAAAAGCTTCTTCCAGCTTGCCATCCTTTGCAGCATCAGCCAATTCCTGAATGGAAAGACGGCGCTCAACAACTGGTACTCCCCATTTTTTCAGGATCTCAATGACACTCATACGAGTAACTCCAGGCAGAATAGAACCCTGTAATTCCGGAGTAACGACTTCTCCGTTAATCTTAAAGAAGACGTTCATCGTACCGACTTCTTCGATGTATTTACGCTCGACGCCATCGAGCCAAAGAACCTGTGTATAATCCTGCTTTTCTGCCTCGTCCTGCGCCTTCAAAGAAGCTGCATAGTTACCGGCTGTCTTAGTATAGCCCATGCCGCCGCGAACTGCACGAACATAATTCTTCTCAACATAAATTTTAACCGGGTTAAGGCCTTCCGGATAGTAGTTTCCGACCGGGCAGGTAATTACAATAAAGAGCAGATGATCCGCAGGATGAACACCGATATGAGGATCCATACCAATGATGAACGGACGAATATAAAGAGAAGCGCCCTCGCTTGTTGGAATCCAATCTTTATCTACCGAAACCAGTTTCTCAATCGCCTTTTCTGCAAATTTCTCATCGATCTGAGGAATGCAAAGACGATCATTTGAGCTGTTCATACGTGCCATGTTTCTATCCGGACGGAACAAAAGAATTCGGCCATCTACCGCACGATAAGCCTTCATTCCTTCAAAAACAGACTGTCCGTAATGCAGACACATTGCTGCCGGAGACATGTCAAGATTACCAAACGGTACGATTCTGGCGTCATGCCATCCTTTTCCTTTATCATAGTCCATCAGGAACATATGATCAGAGAAAATCGTGCCGAAGGGAAGCGGCGCTCCCGGCGCTGGCTTTTGCTTCGGATTTTTTGTCAATTCTACCCTGATTTCCTGCATAAAAAATGCCCTCTTTCAATTAAGTATTGATTCATTTTATCATTGTTCCTGCAACTTTTCAAGTCCAAAACTGCATCTTTTTATTGTTTAAAGCGAAAAATTCTATTTTAATGAACGCGCAGTCCTTTGGGATAATGATTTTTTAAGAATCCGCCGGAACATTTTCCAAAACCGGTAATAACGCTGTCAACTGCTACTGCTGCATATCCGGGATGCTGGTCCGAAGCCAAGATCTGCTCCCCACGCAAAAATGCCTTCAGCTCCGGTGAATCATGAGAAAGCATCAAACAACGCTGCAAGTTTTCCGGAACAAGTGTCATAAAAAGCGCATGTTCAGGTTCCAATCTGCCCTTTCGTTCTTTCCCAAGCAGGATGCCCGCTCTTCTCACATTTAGCCCCTTTAAAATAGGCAGCGGCACTTTGGGCAATAATAAGAACTGATCTCCAACAGAAGCTGGTATTCCAAACATTGGAATTGTAAAAGTATCCTCCCAAAATTTTTGGACAAAATCCGGAACCTTAATTGGTCTTGGCTCTGAAAAAAGCGGTTCTACTATTTTTTCTCCTGATTTTTTGAGTTTCGCCGCAAAATGGCCTTCTCCTCCGTCCATCGGATAAATTCTTCTGGCCTTTGTAAGTGCCGGACGTCCGCCGAAAATTCCAGAATCGACCAACTCAAATTCAGAATGATTTTTTAAAAATGCCTCAATAACACCCTCATTTTCCTCTTCCGAAAAAGTACAGGTAGAATAAACTAAAATTCCACCGGGCATTAAAGCTTTCTGCGCACTTTCAAGGATTGCAAGTTGGCGGACCGCACAGGACTTCACATGTTCCGGACCCCATTCCTCAATCGCGCGCTGATCTCTGCGAAACATTCCTTCACCGGAACAAGGTGCATCTACCAATACTCGATCAAAAAATTCCGGCAAAGAAGTACAAAGATGTTCCGGCTCACAGTTGCTGATAACTGCATTTCGAATTCCCATTCGTTCAATATTGGAAAGCAAAATTGAGACGCGAGAGGATACAACCTCATTACTCCACAAAAGGCCTTTTCCATTTAAAAGCGCGCCGATTTGTGTACTCTTTCCACCTGGCGCCGCACATAAATCCAAAATTCGTTCTCCAGGCTGAGGAGATAAAGCGGTCACAGCCGACGAAGCAGAAGGCTCCTGTGAATAAAATGCACCGGCATGATACATTGGAAGACTGCCAATTTTTTGATCATCCGGGACATAATAACTCAGAGGAGAAAATGGTGTTTGAAGGAGCGAAAATGGAAGCGATTTTTTTAAATTTTCAAGTGTACATTTGGGCGGATTGATTCGAATTCCACGAAAAGGCGGTTTCTGATAAGAATCAAAAAAAGCCGGTGCCTCTTCTTTTAACTGCTCTTTCATTCTTTCCACAAATTCCCGCGGCAATTCCAAATAGAATCAACTCCCTTTCTCTGTATATTTGTATATTTTTTTTAAAATCCTCACATACTACTTCAAGAAGGAGGTGAGTGATTTGGATCGTTACAGCAATAATAATAGTCAGAACTGCTCTGACAGCACTGACTGCAAAAATTCTACCAACAACTCTGTTCAGAACAAGAAGAATCAGTCTTCTCAGGACAAGAAAAGTCAGTCTTACCAGGACAAGAAAAGCCAGTCTTATCAGAACAAAAAGTCCGACAGTAATGCTCAGGACTGCTCTGGTCGCAATTATCAGAATTAATTCACCCTTCTTCCAATATTCCTAAAAGCCAGAGAATCAGGGGACGTTTGCAGAATTTCTGCAGCACCCCCTGATTTTTGTTTATTTAAAGATTTGTTTTTTCAATGTCCTGCATTTGAATTTTGCAGACTTCCAAAAAAAGTTCTTGCAGACGTTTTAAATCACCTTTTAAGTATAAATATCCAAAAAGGGATTCCAACGCCGTTGCTGCATGATAATCTGCTACCGATGCATTTTTGGGCACATGTCCTACATGAGCATTGCGCCCACGTTTTAGCACTGATATTTCTTCTTCCGACAAAATTGGTTCTAGCTTTGGAACCACCATTGCCTGCGCTGCTGCCTGTACCTGTTTAACTGCATGTTTATGCAATTCTTTTACAGGACAATTCCCTTGAAGCACCAAACGTTCTCTAACAAAAAGTTCAAAGACACCGTCTCCAATAAACGCTAGTGTCAGTGGGCTATAGCTTTTGGGGTCACAATCGGTCTGTGCAAGAAAACGATCCATTCCTTTTGTTCCTTTCCGATTACGCAATCATTCAATAAAGTCAAATTGAATATCATAGATACTTACTGTATCCCCTTCTTGGATTCCAGCTTCCCTCAACTTATCGATCACACCAGTTTCAATCAGCACACGCTGAAAATACTGAACAGATTCATAATCATCGAAATTGACGGAACGGATCACCTGCAGCAGCCATTTTCCTTCTACAAAGAAAATATTGTCTTCTTTCTTAATCTCAACTTCTCCCTGTCCCAGTTCTTCCGGAGGAACAACCGGTGCCGGCTGCGGTTCATATCGCCGAATGGGCGGAAGTTTCGACAGCATTTCGCTGATCTTATTGAGCAGCGGATCTACTCCATATCGAATTGCTGCCATGATCGGGAAAAACGAATATCCTTTTTGCTCCACAAAAGCTTTAAAGTCTGCGATTTGTTCATCACTTGCCATATCGCATTTATTACCGGCCACAATCATCGGTCGCTTTGCAAGTTCTGGATCAAATTTTTCGAGTTCCTGATTGATCGTGTCAAAATCCTGCTTTGGGTCTCTTCCCTCACTGCCGGAAACATCCACCACATGAACAAGCATACGGCAGCGCTCTACATGGCGCAAAAACTGATGTCCAAGTCCAGCGCCTTTCCAAGCGCCTTCAATCAGGCCAGGAATATCAGCCATGACAAAAGAACGTCCTTCTCCTATGCGAACGACCCCTAGAACCGGGGTGAGCGTTGTAAAATGATAGTTTGCAATATTTGGCTTTGCCTCACTCACAACGCTGACAAGTGTACTTTTTCCGACATTTGGATAGCCGACTAGTCCCACATCCGCAAGAAGCTTTAGTTCCAGCTGAACATCCATCTCTTCGCCGGGTGTTCCCGGTTTTGCAAAACGCGGAACCTGTCTTGTCGGTGTTGCAAAATGGGTATTACCCCATCCGCCGCGTCCGCCGCGAAGTACAATCTGCGGCTCTTCGCCCGAAACATCCGCTAAAATACGTCCACTTTCTGCATCTTTAATCAGGGTTCCCCGGGGAACTAGGATCACCATGTCTTCGCCGCTTTTTCCAAAGCAACGCTTTGCACGCCCATTTTCTCCGTTTTGGGCCACATATTTGCGTTTATAACGAAAATCAGCCAATGTGGAAAGATTGTCGTCTGCTAAGAAAGCAATATTTCCTCCCTTGCCGCCGTCTCCTCCATCCGGGCCACCTGCTGCGACATATTTTTCGCGTCGAAAAGTTACGGCTCCGTTTCCGCCGTCTCCCGCTTTTAAATGAATTTTGGCATTGTCTATAAACATAAGAACCCTCCTGGAAAAATCCTTTTACAATGATAATTCCTCAAAAAAGTGAAAAAATCCCAGGCAATTCCGGCCTGGGATTTTCATCATTTTACTCAATAAAGCTTATTGCTCTGCTGCGTATACGCTGACCTTTTTGCGGTCTGCGCCATAATGCTCAAACTTTACGTTGCCGCTGATCTTTGCATACAGCGTATCATCTGAACCGATACCCACATTCTCACCGGGATGAATATGAGTGCCGCGCTGCTTTACCAAAATGTTTCCGGCCAGGACATACTGACCATCCGCACGTTTGACACCGAGACGCTTAGACTCGGAATCACGGCCGTTCTTTGTGGAGCCCATACCTTTTTTATGAGCAAACAATTGAATGTTAATCTTTAACATAATTTATCACACCTCTTGATATCTGACTTTAATTCTTTTCGGATACTGTTCCTCCAACCCCAGCATATGGAGCTTGAAGCCCTCTAAAATTGGCTGACTGGAATAAGCGCGTCCCGACGGAAGCTTTAAGGAACATCTGCCATCCGCCGTATCGACGACTGCCTCTGCATGAAGAACATCCGTAATGGTATTAACGACAAGATACGCTGCAGAGGAAACCGCCGCACAGACAATTTCTTCGCCCTTATCTTCTCTGCCGCTACCGGCATGTCCTTCCATTAAGAATCCCAGCAATTCGCCCTTGGGGTCTTTCAGGAAGTCACAGACAACCATTACGCATTAATGGCTTCGATCTGCACTTTTGTATAAGGCTGACGATGACCCATTCTGCGGGATTCATGCTTCTTGGCCTTATAGGTCCAGATATTGATTTTCTTGCCTTTTCCGCTCTTAAGAACTTTGCCCTGAACGGAAGAACCCTCCACATAAGGAGTGCCGACCTTCAAGCCGTCGTCTGTTTCGACTGCCAGAACCTTAAAGTCGACCGTGGTGTTATCCTCTGCTGCAAGCTTCTCGACAAAAATGACATCGTCATTCTGTACTTTATACTGCTTGCCGCCGGTTTCGATGATTGCAAACATAGTGATAAATCCTGCCTTTTTATAGACTCGCTACGACGGGTGAGCATTTCTGCTTCTTCAATAGCCCGCAATAAGCGGCTTAACAATAATATCATAGCCGTGCTTTTTTGTCAATGATTTCTTAAAAATGCTTGATTTAATGCTTTCTCTCTGAAAGATTCTCAGCAAGCGCTTTCAAAAACTCTGCACGCTCACCAAATGGCTCCAATGCAAAAACCGCTTCTTTCGTAAGGTCTTTTACCCTCTGCTGCGCTTTCGAAATGCCCAAAATCGAAACATAAGTGCTTTTTTCGTTCTCAGCATCGCTTCCCACAGGTTTTCCGAGAGATTTTGTATCGCCTTCCACATCAAGAATATCATCTTGAATTTGAAATGCAAGACCGATCGCCTTCGCATAATCATCGGCAGCTTTTCGCATTTCTTTTGAGGCTCCGGCAAGTGCACATCCCATTTGCGCCGCCGCACAAATCAGAGCGCCTGTCTTATTTGCATCCATAATCTGAAGAGTATTAAGATCAATTTCATGCCCTTCACTCTCAAGATCGATCACCTGACCGCCGACCATTCCATGATCACCTGCAGCCCCAGCTAAAATGCCTGCGGCCTCCGCTGCACGGGATGCACCCGCCAAAGCAACAGAATCAGGCGCCAGCATCACTTCAAAAGCCTTTGTGAGCAGTGCATCTCCGGAAAGAAGCGCAATATCTTCTCCATACACTTTATGATTGGAGGCTCTGCCACGACGTAAATCATCGTCATCCATACAAGGAAGATCATCATGAATCAAAGAATAGGTATGCACCATCTCCAACGCACAAGCAAACGGCAGCGCCTTTTCGGGCTCCCCTTTGCAGATTCCGCAGAACTCCAGTACCAGAATCGGGCGAAGACGTTTTCCACCTGCCAAAAGGCTATACCGCATAGATTCCGTCAAATTGGCAATCAACCCCGTCTCTTCCGGAACATAAATCTTCAGCGCTTGATCGATTAATTTACAAAGCTTCTTTAATTTTAAATCGAATTCAAGCTTCATTGGTAGTTTCCTCCCCGGTCAAAGTACGAACCTTCTGTTCTGCTTTTTCCAGCGTCTCATAGCAATATTTGCTGAGTTTAGCTCCTTCTTCGTAAAGCTTCAATGATTCTTCCAGAGAAACTGTAGAATCCTGCAAAGAAGTTACAATTTCTTCCAACCGGGAAACTGCCGATTCAAACGTCATTTTTGATTTCATACTTGCTCCTGTTCCAAAACGCGGCACTTAAGTGCCCCATTTTTCAGTCTGAGATGAAGGATTTCGTCTGGTACTGCCTCTGAAGCATTTTCCAAAATAGCACCGTCTTCTTTCTTGACGACCGCATATCCGCGGCCAAGCACCTTTAAAGGACTTAGTGCATCGAGCTGTGCCATCAGCCTTGAAAGCTTTTGATGATTTTTTTCCAAAGGCTGATTGAGTGATTCTCCCAATGCCATTGTTACCCGATCTAACTTTTGCCGTTCAAGATTCATACGATTCTGCAAAGAATTTCTGAGGACCTCATCTGTATGCAAAAGATTTCTCAGCACTTCTCCACGATCCGGCACCGCCAATTCTGCAGCAGCACTAGGCGTTGGTGCACGCAGATCTGCTACAAAATCACAAATTGTAAAATCCGTCTCATGACCAACTGCCGAAATAATCGGAATTTTTGATTCCGCCACCGCCCGTGCCACGCATTCTTCGTTAAAAGCCCAGAGATCTTCGATACTGCCGCCGCCTCTTCCGACAATCAAAACATCGGCGGCTTTTTCGCGGTTAAAACGCGCAATCGCCTCTGCAATCTGCGGTGCTGCCTCTTCTCCCTGCACCAATACAGGGCAAAGAATCACTTCACTTAAAGGCCATCTGCGGGAAAGAATATTTAAAATATCACGGACTGCCGCTCCAGTAGGAGAAGTAACAACGCCGATTCTTTCCGGACATCTTGGAAGTGCTTTTTTGCGTTCTTCTGCAAAAAGGCCTTCTTTCTCCAATCGATTTTTCAGCTGTTCAAAAGCAATTGCCAGAGCACCGGCTCCTACCGGCTGCAATTCATTCACATAAAATTGATACTGGCCAGTCACCTCATAAAGAGAAACTCTTCCGCAGGCCAGCACCTTCATGCCGTCTTCCGGCTTGAAACGAAGCCTGCGGGCATTCCCTGCAAACATCACCGCCTTGATTACACCGCCTGAATCTTTCAGAGAAAAATAAAGATGACCAGAACGATAATGATCGGTAAAATTAGAGATTTCGCCCTGCACGTAAACGACCTGCAAATTGCGGTCGCCTTCCAAAATGGATTTGACATAGGTGTTGAGCTGAGTAACTGTCAAAACATTGGTATGTGCACTCATAGTATTCCCTCCCGCAGGGCAGTCAATACTGCAATTCCCGCTGCATTATCCGCAGAAAAAACCGGTTCTGCAAAAAAAGCCTGATAATCTTGGGAGATTCCTTCTTTTAGAAAAACATTTGACATTACGCCTCCCGCAAATACAAGAGGAAGACCCGGGCGTTCTTTAAGCAGCGCCTTTGTCATATTGCACAGTGCTTCCAAAATAAAGGACAAGCAATATTTTGCGATGTCTTCTTTTTCCACGCCTTCCCGCAGCATTTTCTGACACTGGTTTTCGACTCCGGAAAGCGAACAGTCACAACCTTTCATCGGGACATGGATTTTAAAGGCTTTTTTTGACTGCTGTGCGAGCTTTTCGAGCTGTGGCCCTGCCGGAAATGGAAGTCCCAAAAGGCCGCCTACGCGATCGATTGCTTGTCCAGCTTTTAAATCCAGCGAATGTGCCGCAAGTTCCATGGGAATTTCCGGATCTGGAAGCACATGAAGTGCTTCTGTTGTTCCACCCGATACATGAAAGGCATAAAATTCCTTTCCAATTAGATCAAGTCGCCCGGAAGAATAAAGAGCCGCAGCAATATGCCCCTGCTGGTGAGACCATCTGAAAAGCGGAACATTGAGTGCCGCCGCTAATGCTCTGCCGACTCCTTCCCCTACAGTAAAACAAGGCATATAGCTGCCATCCACCGCTCTCGGCCGAGAAGAAACGCCAACAGCACCAATTTCTCCGTGAGGAGCAGACAATAACTTTTCCAAAATTTCCGGCAGCTGCTGCGTATGATGGAAAACCGCATCGCTTTGACGCAAACCGAGCATTCCTGGTTTTACGGGAAGGAGCTTTTTCTGCTGTCTTACTCCATCTGCAGAATTCCAAAGGGCGGCAGAAGTCGTATAGTTACTAGTATCGATTCCCAAACACTCAATCATGCTGTTCCAATTCCTTTGCAGCGCTTCCCAAAACGCCATTTAAAAATTTGGGATCTTCTGCGCCGCCATATTTTTTCGCAAGATCCACCGCTTCATTGATCGAAACGCTCACCGGAATTTCTTCTTCCCACTTCATCTCGTAAATACAAAGCCGCAAAAGGGAAATGCACACTTTAGAAAGGCGATTCATCTTCCAGCTCTTCGTATAGCGCGAAATGATCTCATCAATCTCATCGAGATGTGATTCGACCCCTTTTGATTCTCTCTCTGCAAAAGGATCCACCCGGAATTCTTCTGATTCTTCCGCATCTGTGATGATCTCATCAATACTGTCATGATTGATATTCTGCTGAAACACCAGAATAAATGCTTGTTCTCTCGCTTCGCGTCGTTTCATAAAGCCTCCTGATTTTTTAAAAAAAATAAGCCCTCCAATATGTGGAGGGTTTTGATGACAAAATAACATTCGATTTTCAAACATCCACGGCTTTATTATACCACGAAAATTCTTCAGAACAACTATTATTTGCTCTCGATAATTTTAATTTTATCGTAAGTAACGCCGGTCTGACCAACAACAATATCTTTAATCAGCATAACGGCTTCGGACATTTCCTTATCGCCTTTGCTGACAACCACATTGCAGGTTCCGTTTTGCAAATATACGACGCAATCATTGAACCCTTTTGCTTTAATTAAATTTTCAGCATTATTTTCCTGCTGAATATTTTGTGCAATTTGTGCTGCCTGCGTTACAGCTTCTTTTTTGGCATCGTCACTGGAAGAAACATCTGATGTAACTTTTTCCAAAAGCTCTACTGCCTGATCTCTTGCCTTCTGACGGGTAAGCCGTGCCTGCGTAAAACTGTCGCTGCCGGAAGCTGCAGAAGAAGTTGTTATTTCTTCAGAGGAATCAGCCACCGAAGAAGTGCTCGGATCTGCATTGACAAGCTGTGCCTGACCCAATTCTTTTTCTGAAGCCGTTGTTCCGGCCATCTGCACCGTATTGCCCCCTGCAAACTGCCAGTTAAGATAAACCGCCGCGCCTAACGCTACGACTAAAGCTGCCAGAATCACCTGACGTTTTCCCATTTTCATCTGAAACTCCTCCTTGTCGTGAATAAAATAAGTATTTCAGGAATCAGAACGCACCACACAGACTCTGGCAGAACTAATTCCTACCGCTGTTGTTACTGCAGAAATGATTTTCTCCTGTACAGCAGGATTATCAGCGCCTGGGCAAGTAACAACAACGCCTTGAATTTTCGGCTGCTGCTGCGTAATTTCCACTGGATGCTCATTCCCATTTGCGTCTCTTACAAGAATATATTTCGTTTCGAGACTGCTATTATCAGTATTTCTGCTCCCAGAAGAATCCTGGGCCTTCTGGGTTGTCTTTTTCTCTTCTGTTGCATAGACCTGCGCCGTTCCCTGCTGCAGGGTTACCAAAACATGCGGCGTTCCGGCGCCCGAAATCTGAGAAATCAGTTCACTCAAGCTTTGCTCCATCTGCGCCGTATAATCCTGATTGCTCTCCTGGGAAGAAACCGCAGAGGCGGCGGTCTGTACAGACTGCTGTGTTTCTTTTCCGGCTTTTCCGAAAACAGAGCTAAGAAAAATCAGCGCAATTCCCGCAAACGCAAGAATCAAAACCATTTTTCGGCTGAAATCGTGCTCCATCAGTCTTTTAAAAAAGTCCTTCTTTTCAGCTTCCATCTGTTTTCACCTCCGTCTCGAGTCCCAGAGATTTGGTTAAAAAATCCCGGATATTCTCTTTGGAAGCAGACTCCGATATTGGCAGTGTCACGATAACTTTGGTAATGTGTATGCTTCCATCCTCGCTATTATCCATCAAAACGGACACGTCTGTGCAGCTAAGTGATTTTTTTTTGAGTTCCGACTTGACAAGCCCCACAATACTGCTTTTGGCCGCTTCTACATATTGATCATCCACTGCCTTAGAAAGCGTTGAATCCGGCGTTTTCTGAGAAGTAGCACGATCCAATTTTTCGGAAACTTGTGGAACGACCTCCTTTAACGGGGCAATCAAAACACAGAGCACCAGCGCTCCCATGACAAGGCGCACTAATTTTGCCGTAGAACCGCTTGGCAACAAAAACTGCAGCATTGCAGAAGCCACCGCTACCAGGCAGATTCCAACTGCCCATGATTCAATCATGCAGTATTTCCCCCTCCAACGATTACCAAAAGCACACTGGAAACAGTTAGTACGGTCAAAGAACAAATCAGGATTGCAAGAAGGGTTTCCATCACAGAAGAGCAAGCTCTTAAGAGGCCGGAAAGTTCTTTTAAATCAAAAATATCCCCCACCCCTGCACAAAAACTAAGCAGGATAATCCAGACAAGGCAGCTGAGAAGTGACGGCAAAAAAATGATTGCTTCTGCAAGCAATACAAAAGCCCCTACGCCGGACTTTAAAATTCCAACGCACCCGCTTACCGTATGAATTGCTTCGCTTAAAGCACTTCCCACGACCGGTACAAAACTGCTGACCACAAATTTTGCGGCGCGATTTCCGCCGGTATCTACTGAAGTAGAAATCATTTGGCGCATCGTAAGAAGACTCGTAAAGACCGTCATCAGAAACCCCAAAATCCACTTGACTCCTTTGGAAAACGCCTGACAGATTCCAGAAAGCTTGAGGTCTGGTGAAAGGGAAGAAACAATCGAGATTGCTAAAAAAATACGCATAGCAGGTGCAAGGATTTGCGCCGAAATCAATTCGACTCCATTCCCGGCAGCGGCTGTCAAAATCTGCCATGACGCTGCAGAAACCGGTTGTCCTCCTGCAAGAAGGATTCCTCCCATAATTGGAATCGTTGCCAGCGAAAATCCAGCCGCAGTTTTAATCACTGCACAGGCAGCAACAATCGAATAAATTAGCGGTTCTACCACACAAACGCAAACACAAAGAGCCCCCACTACCCCAACGGCGCTCCCAATTTCTCGGGTTCCTACCGAAAGTTTCAGCGCACTGACCATTGCGCACAGGACCATAATTGCGATAGAAGAAGCTGCTGCTTTTAAGGGAGTTGATCCCTCTTTGCCTGTTAACCCAAACACCATCGAAAAAAACTCTTGGGGCGTGATCTTTCCAATATCCCGAAAATCCCCGTTCACTGCACCCAAGTGATTCATCAGCTCTTTTGTGGAATCCGGAAGATCTCCCCAAAGGCTATTTGCTCCACTTTTTTCCACCTGTTCCTGATAGAGATCTTCCGATACGCTTTCTCCTTTTTCTTCTGCCATAACCTGTGGAGTATTTAAAAAGAAGAGCAGAAGCATCAGAAAAAAAGCAATTAAAAATTTTGTCTTTTTTTTCTGTATTCCTATCACTTTTGGAACACCGCCTTTTCTGGTTCCTTTTATCCGGAAGTGATCAGAGAAGCTGCAATGGCTGCAATTTGCTGGAAAAGCGGAAGTGCAAAAATCAGGATTTCCACCCGACCTGCAAGTTCCACTTTTGCCGCCAATGAGCTTTCTCCGGAATCTCTGCACGCATCCGCTGCAAACTGCGTCAGAAAACTAACTCCCAATGTTTTGATCAAAATCGCGCCAAACTCCGCTTTAATCCCCGCGCTCTGAAATAAGCTCATCAGCTCACTTATCGCAGGCAACACATTCTTTAAAATCTGTAGAGTAATTAAAACCCCGGCAGCAATTCCTAATGCCAGAGCCTGCTCTGCATTCTGCCGGCGAAGCAGAAGAATAATTGCCAGAGAAAGGAGCGCGATTCCGAGAATCCCAAACAGTGTCATTTTGATTCCCCGCTAAAGGCCAAAAATAGATTTGATTGTCCCGAAAAGGGTACTGATCTGCTGAACAATCATCATCAGCACTACAATTAATCCGGCAAGCGTTGTCATCATCGCCTGTTCCTCCCTGCCGGAACGTATCAAAAGCTGATTCAAGACCGCAACAATAATCCCAATAGCGGCAACTTTAAAAATAAAATCCACATCCATGAAT
The DNA here is from genome assembly GCA_902809935.1 of Ruminococcaceae bacterium BL-4. NCBI lineage: Bacteria > Bacillati > Bacillota > Clostridia > Eubacteriales > Oscillospiraceae > Ruminococcaceae bacterium BL-4. The sequence goes on from LR778134.1 coordinate 2,125,089, forward strand.
TTCCCTCCATTTTCAGCAGAGAAGTAATGCTGCCGCAGCACCACCAAAAAGTCCCAACATTCGATAGAGCTTTCCTTTTTTCTTTTCGTCTTCTTCTGCTTTTAAAAGTGTCTTTTTTGTAAGGCTGCCACATAAACTGCAATGATTTAGCTGTCCCTGCGTATCACTCGCTCCAAACCCTTCTCCAAACTGGCTGAGAAGTTCTCGGTCCTCCTCGCAAAGGACGGGACTCGCCTCTGCTTTTTTCCAAGCCTGCGGAAAAGGCTCTCCTGCTTTCAGCGCTGCAAGAAGTGGTGCCATAAAGTCGAGACTTTTTCCATGGCGCATGCAAATTTCTTCTACCGGCATTCCTTCATAAGAAACTTCTGTCGCTGCATTATCAAGAAAAATGCAAAAATTTTTAAGTCTTGTTACCCGATCACGCAGTTTCTTCGACTCCAGATATCCCGCTGTGGCTCCTGCTAAAAGAAGAAAAACTGCCCCGATCCACTTGAGCAAGAAGATCACCTGCCCTCAATAATTGCTGAATATGTCCCGGCGCTCCACGTGACAAAAGTGCTATCCTCTGAAAAGCGCCGCTTTGGAGCAGTGCTTTGGTCTGTGGGCGATGTAAAAGTTCTGAAAGGCTTCCCGCATGAATACTCGCAATTACCGCTGCACCCGCATTTACACTCTGTACCAGTGCCTGTGCTTCTCCTAATCCTCCCAACTCATCACAAATCAGATATTCCGGTGACATAGACCGCACTGCAAGAAGAATTCCATCGACTTTTTGAAATCCATCCAAGACATCGCAGTTAAGGGAATTCCAAGCAGGTATTCCATTATTGACTCCACAGATTTCTCCTCGTTCATCAATAACCGTCACCTTATGAATCGCTGAATTTTGCCCACCGGAAAGATACATGGCGATATCCCTCAAAAGCGTTGTTTTACCGGAAGCAGGGGGCCCTGCAAGGAGCAGGCCTCCTTCCAGAATTTCTGGTCTTTTAAGCAATGCACCTGCACATCCGGGAACTGCCCTCGCAATTCTAATATTTAAAGAAGACACATCCCGAATCCCCGTCTGTTTTCCTTCCCGATAAACAGCTGTCCCACAGACTCCAACTCGATGACCGCCCTGCAGAGTCAAAAAGCCGGTACGGATCTGTTCCTGATGACTATAAATAGAATAGCTGCACATCTCCCGAAAACTTTCCTGCAAATCTTCCATCGATGCACATAGTCCCTGCTCCTGCCGCAGTGTGACGCCTTCATGATTCAGAAACCATGTGATTCCCTTTCCCCAAAGACAAATTGGTCTGCCTGCACGCAGCCGAATCTCTGAAACGGAAGTCTGTATTTGGGGCGGTAATGCGCGCAGCAAATCCCGGATTCTGGGAGCAATCGGTGCTGTTGCTTCCCGAAAACTTTTTTCAGGATTTTCCATGTTCTTGTCCCACCTTTCATTATCACAGGTATATGGACGAGCCGAAAAAAATAGAACCTTACAAAAGAAAAAGCCGCCGGCTTTTAAAACCGACGGCAAAATTTTTATTTTTAGTTTTCATTCAGCAATTTTAAGAAGTCCTCCTCCGAGAGGATTGAAACTCCAAGTTTCTGCGCCTTTTCCAGCTTACTGCCCGCTTCCTCTCCGGCAAGCACATAGCTCGTTTTTTTCGAGACGCTTCCGCTGACCTTTCCGCCAAATTTCTCAATAACGGAGGAAGCTTCTGAACGAGTCATCGTTGGAAGCGTTCCGGTCAACACAAAGGTCTTTCCTGCAAAACGTGTATCCTGTACCTCTCTATGAGAAGTCATATTCACGTTCGCATCGGAAAGGTGTCCGATCAATTCTCCAGTCGCAGGAAGGTCAAAAAACTCTCGAATACTTTGCGCCATGATCTCTCCGAATCCTTCAATCGAAGCGATTGTTTCTGTGGATGCTTCAAAGATCTCTTTGATATTCAAAAAACGCCCGGCCAAAAGTTTTGCAGCTTTCTGACCAACATGTGGAATTCCCAATCCATAAAGAAGACGTGATAAATCGTTTCCCTTGGAACGTTCAATGGCAGAAAGAAGATTCTGCGCAGATTTTTTCCCCATTCGTTCTAAGCTCAGTAGCTGCGGCTCGGTCAAGTGATAAAGATCAGCCGGAGAACGCACCAATTCTTTTCCGATCAGCTGATCGATCACAGCCGGCCCCATTCCATCAATATCCATCGCGTCTCTGCTCGTAAAATGGATCAGGTGCCTCATAAGCTGTGCAGGACAATCTGCATTGGTACAGCGTAACGCAGCCTCTCCCTCTTCCCGCACCACCGGACTCCCGCAGGAAGGACAAATCTTCGGCAGAAAATATGGTTCTGAATTTTCCGCATGAGAAATCACCTTAACAATTTCTGGAATGATTTCTCCGGCTTTTCGCAGACAGACTCTATCTCCCACCCGGATATCCTTTTCAGAAATAAAATCCTGATTGTGAAGTGTTGCACGGCTAACGGTAGTCCCCGCCAAGGTAATCGGTTCAAACACGCCGGTAGGGGTTAAAACGCCGGTGCGTCCGACGTTTACTTCAATCGAAAGAAGCGTTGTTTCTTTTTCTTCCGGCGGATATTTAAATGCTTCTGCCCATTTTGGGAACTTTGCGGTACTGCCAAGCAATGCACGCTGTGCAAAATCATTCACTTTGACGACAGCACCATCAATCGAATAATCAAATTCTCCACGTCGTTCACCGATTTCCCGAATATGCGCAATTGCTTCTTCAATATTCTGACAAACCTGATAAAACGGTGAAACGGTAAAACCAAGTCTCCTTAAATATTCCAGCGATTCATTATGACGAGAAAGTGTTTCGCCCGAAACCTGCTGAACATTAAAAACGAAAATGTCAAGAACACGGGAAGCTGTAATCTTCGGATCTTTTTGCCGCAGAGAACCCGCTGCTGCATTGCGCGGGTTTTTAAATGGTTTTTCTCCATTCAATTCCTGACGAGCACAAAGCTGCCAGAAGCTCTGATGAGACATATAAACTTCTCCGCGAACCTCCAGATAAGGGACCTGCTCTTTAAGTGTTTTTGGAATGGTCCGAATCGTTCTTAAGTTTTCAGTAACATCTTCCCCAACTGTTCCATCCCCACGGGTAGAACCGCGAAAGAATTTTCCATCTCGATATTCAAGAGAAACCGAAAGACCATCAAATTTAGGTTCTACTACATAGGTCACATCCGGTACAGCTTCTCTTACACGGCGGTCAAAATCACGCATCTCTTCCTCAGAAAAAGAATCGTGAAGGCTCTCCATCACAACTTCATGTGTTACTTTCTGAAACGTATTTAAAGCTGGCCCACCAACTTTGCGAGTCGGGGAATCCACCGTACGCAATTCCGGAAATTCCCGTTCTAAATTTTCGAGTTCACGGTAGAGCATATCATATTCATAATCGTCAATTTCCGGTGCATCCTCTACATAATACTTGCGACTATGATAATTGATCTGTTCCCTCAGTTCTCGAATTCTTTTTTCCGCTTCCTCCCGTTGCACAGAAAGCACCTCCGTCATTTTATTTTCCACTTGCCATAAACACCGGTACTTCGCCCACAATGACAGTTTCCGCTACAGGAACATCTGTAGAAAAGTCAGTGGTAGAATCCACGCCCGGCAGATAAGCATATAATTGCGCGCTCAATTCCAGGTCAATTTGCTGTCGTGTCTGGTTTACCCCGGCATCTTCAAAAATATTATGAAATTCCGCCGTAACGTTGCCGCTCAAAGTAACCCGCAGAGGAATCCCCGGTCCACGCCCGTGGAATAATTCTCCACCGAGTAACGTTCCTAAAGGAACCGTTAGGTCTTCGTTGCCCTGATCACTGAGCGTATCTTGGACCGTTTCGACCAAATGAGATTTTAGTTCATTCATCTTTACGACGTTACTGCTAATGGAAAGTACTTTTCCATTAGTATCCCGCTGAATTACCGCAAAATCACTATAGGAAACACCACTGCTCTCAAGTTCTTTCTGAACAGCGACACTAACCATCTGAGCAGCATAGCGTTTTGCTTCCAAGGCAGCCAAATCGCGCATCAAAGGCTTTAGTTGAAACTCCAACACAATAATGATTCCTACAACAGCCACTATAGCCAACAATCCTTTCCATGGAACGCGGCTGCGCCTATATCCCCACCTTCGCACAGATGATTCCCCCTTTTGCTTCTATCTTCTATATTAGCAAAAAGAGAAATTTGTGTGAAAGAAAAATAAATTTTTAAAAAGGGCGCAAAGGACCATTTTCGGCCTCTTCACGCCCTTTTAAAAATTCTTAAGGAAATCCTTATTCTTCGCTCTGTTCCTTCTCTTGGTTCTCTTCCAAGAGTTTACGCATGGAAAGGCTTACACGATGACGATCGAAATCGATATCTGTAATTTCTGCATTGACCTTTTCACCCATCTGCAGAACATCCTGTGGCTTTTCAATCCGATGATCAGCGATCTGAGAAATATGAATCAAACCGTCAATACCAGGAATAATCCGCGCAAAAGCACCAAAAGAGGTCATTCCAACAATCGTAGCCTCTACAACAGTGCCAACCGGATAATCCTTCTTCAGGATCTCCCACGGGTTGTCCTCAGGCCGTTTGTATCCAAGAGAAATCTTGCCCTTTTCACGGTCAAGTCCCTTAATGTACACCTTAACGGTATCGCCAACATTTACGACCTCACTCGGGTGCTTAATGCGAGTCCAAGAAAGTTCAGAAATGTGAATCATTCCATCAACGCCGCCTAAATCCACAAATGCGCCGTAGCTTGTCAGGGACTTAACTGTACCGGTATATTCCTTGCCTTCTTCAGCAGTCTCCCAGAACTTTTCAGCCTGTGCTTTGCGCTCATCTTTCCAAACGGAACGAATGGAACCAACTGCACGGCGACGGCCGCGATTTACTTCGATAATGCGGAAACGGACTTCCTTCTTCAGCAAATCCTCCAAAGGATCATTGCGGGAAGGAGTCGCCTGAGAAGCCGGGATAAATACCCGAACACCATTGGTCACAGCGATCACGCCGCCCTTGATCACGTTTGTAACTGTTCCGGTCAGGATTTCTCCACTCTCTTCAGCAGCAGCAACTGTCTCCCAGCCTTTTGCAGCATCAAGACGTTTTTTGGAAAGCATGATTGTACCTTCCTGATCATTTGTGCGCATAATCAGAAGATCCATCTCATCGCCCATTTTGACTAAATCTTCCGGTTTTGCATTCGGGTCAGCAGATAATTCCGAAGCTGGAATAAAACCAGCCTGCTTACGACCGACATCTACATAGACTTCTGTAGGGGTAATTCCGACAACAACTCCGTGTACCTTCTCATCTGTATTTAAACTCTTCAGAGACTCTTCAAGCATCTCCTCAAAGCTGTCCTCGGCGGAATCGGTGTTCTGGTTCTGCACATCCTCATTGATTTCTGACATGGTAACTAGTACCTCCTTTATGATACTTGCCGGCGTGGAAGCACCAGCAGTAATACCTAAATCATGTACCCCTCTCAAGGCACTAAGCGGAAGCTCCTCCGTACTCTGCGCAAAATAAGTCGGCGCAAATTGCCTGCATACTTCAAAAAGCTTCGCTGTATTAGAACTCTGCTTCCCTCCGAGAACCAGCATAGCATCACTCTTTTGTGCCAGCTGAGCAGCCTCTTTTTGACGGGCAGCAGTTGCATTACATATTGTATCAAAAATTCGAGCATTTGTATATACCCTTTTCAGGATTTTTAAGCATTTTTCCCATTCTGACAACTGAAAGGTAGTCTGAGCTACAACGGAAATAGCAGAATCGCACAAAATTTCTCGGCGATTAATAAAATCCGTCAACTCCTGTGCATTTAAAAAGACATTACATCGCCCGCTGCAGTGTCCAACAATGCCCTGCACCTCCGGGTGGCTGGCATCTCCGAACAGAAAAAGGATGCGTCCTTTTTGGCTTTCTTCTCCCGCAATTTCCTGAATTTTAGAAACAAAAGGGCATGTGGCATCTACACAATGAACCGGCAAGTGCATGATCTGTTCTTTTACTGCCTTAGAAACACCGTGAGACCGAATCACCAGCGTACTGCCTTCTGGTGCTTCTTCCGGCTTTTCCACCTCGATAACGCCCATTTTTCGCAGTTGAGAAAGAGTCTGGGGATTATGAATAATAGGGCCCAATGTGCAGACCTGATTTTCTTTTTGTAAAAGCTGTTTTACCAAGTTGACTGCACGGTTAACCCCAAAACAAAATCCCGCTGTTTTTGCAACCGTTACTTTCAATTTTCTTCCTCCAATAATCCATTAATCGCCTGCGCCAAAGCAGCACTGCCCGCTTTTAATTTTTTATGATCGTATTTTGCACCCTGAAAAGACTTTTCCGAAAGTGGTTTCCCAATTCTGACTGTGATTCGGCTAAAAAACTTGAGGGGTCCTCGGCAAAAAATACTCATTGGAAGGATGGGTACATTCGTACACGAAGACAGCAAAACAGCACCTGATTTAGGCGAAAACGGACGATTGTCGCGAATCACATATCCCTGCGGAAAAATTCCAACAATTCCACCGTCTAAAAGAATCTGTTCTGCTGTCTGCAAGCTTTTACGATCTGCTGTTTCTCGTCGAACCGGAAAAGCACCAAGACTTTGCAGAATCCATGCTGCCAATCTGCCATGCTGTGTAAAAAGTTCTTCTTTTGCCATGAAACGAATTTGCCGCTGAAAAGGAGCCGCTACCAACAAGGGATCTATCAAACTGCGATGATTGCAGCAAACGATAAAAGCCCCCTTCTTTGGGATATGCTCTTCCCCTTTCCAACAAATCTTATAAAAAAGGCGGCTGATTCCTTTTAAAATTTTTTTTGCAACCGTATACAGCAAAAACGTTCCTCCCAAAACGAAGTATTCTATGTAAACTTTTATGAGAATTTTTTTAAAGTTTCTTCCCGCATTTTGAGAATCTTTTCCCATACCAAATGATTAGCGGCACGATATTCGCTGCCTTTTCCTTTTGTGATCTGGAGTTCCTGCGGTTTAATGGGAGCCCCAAAGATAACTTCTGCTCTATGGAACAATTTAACAGGGCCGCCTCCATGCATTACAATACAGCAGGGTACAATCGGGATCTGATATTTATAAGACAACATCACCGCTCCAGCTTTTGGATGGCCGGGTAATCCATCTTTGCTGCGATGACCTTCCGGAAAAATTCCAAGAAGATGTCCTTCCCGAATCAGCCTTTTAGATTCATTAATTGCCTTCATATCGCCTCTTCCGCGCTGAACCGGATAAGCACCAAGCCCCCGCAGAATCGCGGCAAATGGTTTAAACCGAAACAGTTCAGCTTTTGCCATATAATAAATCTGACGCTTTAAAGAAAACCCCAGCCGAAGCACATCAGTAAGCCCCAAATGGTTGCAGCAAATAATTGCAGCTCCCTCTTTTGGGACTTGCTCCATTCCCTGTGCATGAAACGGGCAAAAGGGACGAATAACCCACTGTGCAATTTCTTGTAAAAAGATATAAATCGGAGTCCGCTTTTCCAAACCTATATGCTCCTTTCTTACAGGTTAAAATGCTTTTTAATAATGTTGGAAAGCATCTGTACCGATTCTTCCAGCGTATTTCCCGTTGTATCAAAATACTGTGCATCTGCAGCAGATTTCAAAGGAGCTACCTTACGATGAGAATCCTGATAATCACGGCGCCTAATGTCCTCGAGAACCGTTTCAAAAGAATCCTCGATCCCTTTTTCCTGAAGCTGCGCACGACGTCGCTGTGCTCGTTCCTCTGCCGAAGCAGTCAAGTAAATTTTTAGCTGTGCGTTAGGAAGAACAACAGTACCGATATCACGTCCGTCCATAATCACATCGTTTTGTTTTGCCATCTCCTGCTGCAAATTCAGCAAAAAATCGCGTACTCCTGGAATTGCAGAAACATCTGAAGCTGCCATACTAACTTGTGGCTCACGAATTTCCTCTGAAACATCTTCTCCATTTAAAAGCACTCTTTGTCCCTCTTTTGAAAAGCGAAGGGAAAGCTTGATTTCTGAAAGTAGCGGCAAAACTTTTTCTGCTTCCTTAGGATTGATTCCCTTTCTAAGCATATAAAGCCCGATTGCACGGTACATAGCGCCGGTATCCACATAGACAAATCCAAACTGTCTGGAAATTTCTTTTGCAATCGAACTTTTCCCAGCACCAGCAGGCCCGTCAATGGCAATATTAATTTTCATAGAGCGATCCTCTTTCCTAAAATCTACGGAAATTCTTTCCAATCTCAATTAGAATTCCCGTCTTTTTAAATTTTACTACAACCGAACAAATTTTTCAAAAAGATTTCTGATTCTGCACTCTCTGTGCAATGCTCTGTGCTGCTAGGCGTCCGGTACAAAAAGCAATCTGCAAATTAAAGCCGCCTGTATAGCCATCTACGTCCAAAAGTTCTCCTGCAAAATACAATCCATGAATTTTTTTCGATTCCATTGTTTTGGGGTCAACTTCTTTTACCTTTACGCCGCCGGAAGTAACGATTGCTTCTTCAATCGGTCGAAATCCGGTAACCGTAAACGAAAGCTGCTTCAAAAGCCTCACAAGAGACAATCTCTGCTCTCTTGTAATGTCTGCGCACTTAGTTGATTCCAAAATTCCGGAACGACGCACAACTATCGGGATCATCAGCCGCGGCAACAAGTCCGAAAGTCCATTTACAAAATCACGCGCATGATATTTCGTAAAATCACGTTGTAAACGTGCATCGAGTTTTTCAAAAGATAATGCCGGCTTCAAATCAATATCTGCTCGGTAGCGTCCGGATTCCATCTCTTTTAGATGTGTGCTGCCGCTGAGCACCACCGGTCCGGAAAGCCCAAAATGGGTGAATAACAGTTCTCCAAAATCCGTACAAACTGTCTTCTTTTTCTTCATATCATAAAGCTCAAAGCCGATATTGCGCAGCGAAAGCCCCATCATCTCACGGCAGTCCTGCTCCTTACAGCAAAGCGGCACCAAAGAAGGACGCGGCGGAATAACAGTATGGCCAGCCTGCTGTGCCAAGAGATAGCCATCTCCAGTAGAACCGGTAACGGGATAGCTTTTCCCACCGCAGCAAACGATCACTTGTGAAGCTAAAATCGTTTCTCCGTCCGAAAGGACAACTCCCTTCACGGACTCATCCTCCAGAAAGAGCTTTTTAGCTTCTCCCTGTATTACTTGGACCCCACCATCCCGGTTCCAATGAACCAATGCATCGACAATGTCCTTTGCTCGATCCGACTGAGGAAACACACGGTTTCCGCGTTCCGTTTTCAGTGGCACTCCCAATGATTCGAAAAACTTCATCACATCAGAAGGCGAAAAATGAGACAGAGCACCAAAAAGGAACCGTCCATTCGTGGGAACATTTGCAATGACTTCCTGAGAAGGGCAGTCATTTGTCACATTACAGCGTCCTTTTCCTGTAATGGAAAGCTTCCATCCCAACCGATTTGTTTTTTCAATTAAACAGACTTTAAGCCCAAGATGGGCGGCGGTGCCGGCAGCCATCAGACCGGAAGCACCCCCGCCCACTACTATCAAATCACTCTTTTTTATTGTTTTTATCATTTTCTGTTTCGTCAACCTTTTCGTAAACTCCATATTCATCCCAAATATCTTCCAAATTTTGAAAAACTTTTGTTACACGACTTTCCATTTTCAGAGCCAGTGCAACAAGCAATGAATTAATCAGGCTCAGCGGCGCAACCAGAGAATCCACAATTGCCGAAATATCGCTTCGGGCAAGTAATCTATAATCTGCGAATTCCGCAATTGGGGACAAAAGCGAATCCGTAATTGCGATTACTTTTGCCCCACGGTCATGTGCAAAGCGCATTGCCTTAGATGCTTTTTTACTGTAACGCGGAAATGAAAGTCCAATCATCACATCATCTTTCGTCATATAGATCATCTGCTCAAAAATTTCCGCCTCGCTGGTCGCCTGAATACACTGGACATTATCAAACAGCATTCCCAAATAATAAGAAAGAAATGTTGCCAAAGCGACACTGCTGCGCGCTCCTAAAATATAAATCTTTTTCGCTGCAATGATTGCATCAACCGCCTCATAAAAGTCTTTATGAGAAGTTGCCTCCATCGTACGGCGTATTACGTCCATATCCTGAGCCAGCATCACATCGAGAATATCATTTTTCCCGATTCTTTCCTTTGTCACTTCAATTCGCTGTACGCTGGTCAGCTTCGATCGAATCATCTCCTGCATTGCACGCTGCAGTTCAGGGTATCCATCATATCCCAGTTCCGTCGCAAAACGCACCACTGTGGATTCACTGACTCCCACTGTCGAACCAAGCTTGGAAGCCGTCATAAATGCTACTTTATCATAATGTTCTTCAATATATTTAGCAATTAATCTTTGACCCTTTGAAAAATGCGGCATCTGATCCTGAATTCGGATCGAAAGATGTGTGTTCATCAAATCAACTCCTTGTTCCAAGTTTACTTTTTTTTCGCAAAAATAGCAATCGTTTTTTTCAAAATTTGCAGGTTCCGCTTAAAAAATTGCAAAATTTTCTTCGGTACATAGAAAAAAGCCCCACATGGGACTTTTTTTATAAAGTATCGGTCTATTTTGCATGAAGCCATTTGGAAATCATGGAATGGAACCGCACAACATATGCACCAACCAATCCGGAAAGTGCATAGTCATAAATGACAAAAACGACATTACCCGCAAGAAGCAGCCAAAGCGGCATTCCAGGAATAATCTCAAAACTTTCTTCCGGAATTCCCAAAAAATAAATACTGATAAAATAAGCAACGATCATAGAAGCGTTAAAAACACCAAATTTAAAAATCCATTGCTCCCATTTTGGCCCATGGCGTTCAAATATTGCCTTTATGATTGGATAGTACCCAAAAAAGAGAATATAAAGAAAAACAGCTTCTTTATCCGGTCCTAATAAGAATCCGAGAATTCCCGTTGCTAAAAAAACCGGCCACGCCCATTTGGCTCCCAGTTCCACAACAATCGGCATTAAAAGCGCACCGGAAAGTGCGGGTAACGCATAGGTTGCAACTGGGATCAGTCCCGCAGCACACAAAAACGCGACCCCCAATGCGGTTAACATACCGGAAAATGCGATCTGCACCGAACGATTCAAAGGAAGATCCCCCTTCAAAATTATCGGAATCCAATGCAAGGGCAAAGATTTCCGCCCATACATTCACAGCACATATCCGCTGCCATCAAATCACCGCATGCACCACAACCGGTAAATCCGCCGCCCGTTGTCATATTGGGATTATATCCACCGTACATTCCGCTGCGCTGATTCATAATTTGATTCATCGCTGTACGATACTCCATATTCTGTGGATCCATCTGAACAGCACGATTAAAATGATTGGTAGCTTCGTCCAGCCACCCTCGTTTATAAAGAACAGTTCCCTTTAAGAAATACCATTCTGCGTTACGATTTTCTCCAGGGACTCCATCCAAAATTTGCTCTGCATCGGAAATCCGTCCACTCATAATATAGCTGCGCACATCTCCAAAGCTGGAATTTTGTGCACCACCATAACCATAAGTGCCGCCATAGCCATAAGTACCACCGTAAGCACTGCCATAACCGCCTGTCTGCTGTCCAGAGCCACGGTTTTTACGCTGCGCCTGAATTGCATCATACGCTTCATTGATCTCTTTCATTTTTTCGCTGGCAAGGTCTGCAATCGGGCTTCCGGCATAATTATCAGGATGATATTTTTTAGCCAGATTGTGATAGGCAGTCTTAATTTCTTCGTCCGTTGCCGAAGGAGAAACGCCAAGTACCTGATAGGGGTCCGTCATTCTTTTTCCTCCTTACGAAATAACAGTTCTTTTTGCATTGCAGGTAATCCTTTTTGTATAATATTCTGCAAAATCGACTGAAAAGAAGTCCAATCCATCAGTGAAAATGCAGCGAGTAAACGTGAAAGGGTCAAATTTAAAGATGCATTTGCTTTTTGTCGTATGAAATCAAATTTCTCTTTCCCGGCTTTTTGAGTCAGCCCGGATTCTCTAATGAGACAGTTAAAGCTACCTGATTCCAAATCTTTTTCCAAGTCATCCGACGCGTCCATAATATAAACCCAGCGACCTAGAAAATATCCAAATTCATACAGCGTCCTTGAAAGCGGAGAAAAACTTTCTCCCCCTTCATGCTGCAAAATTTTTCCAAGCATCTGTGCTGTTGGAGACGCACAGGCATCCATCTTTTGCCCTTCCGTCTCCACCTGATTCTGTGCCGTCATTGTCTCTGTAACAATCTTGTCCATCCAAGGAAAATCAGCTTTCGCGCGTTTCTGTGCTCTGCGGGACAGCGGCAAAAGCAGTCGTGCACGAATTTTTCCTTTTCCACGATCCCGCAGGTCATCCTCAAGCTTAAAGCAAGTCATCAAAACACTTAAAGCTGCCGCCTGATGAAATGACTCTTCAGCATTTTGACAAAAACTGCATTTTTTCAGCGGATTGACCACACAATGCCCATCACTATAACAAGGCTTTTCTTTTCTCAAAGACATCAGAATCATGGTATAAAAAGTACAGTCATAACTTAGCGTTAACCGGGAAAGCCGACCATAATAACGGCCAAGATTTTTACATAACCCGCAGTATATCCCGCGATAACTTTCCCATTCCCGAACCAAAAGTTCAGGCTTAAACGGTCTGATATAACCAAACAACGGCACCCATCCTTACTCTCTACTAATAAAGATTAACTTATTGTACAATAAATCACCCGATGATTTGTTGAACAATGTGTTAATTTTGTCCGATTTTTGTAATCTTTTGCGGATCTACGAAAATGTTTCATAATCGCATCTGCAAAATTTTAGGCAAATTTTATAAAATTTATTGTTGATAGTTTCACATTCCTATGGTATGATAAATTTTGTAGAAAACAATAGTAGATATTCACTTTATGATAGGAGGGATTTTCGATGAAACTTTATGATATTGACATCGGAGATTTTATGCAGCTACTAGATCGTGCAAAAGGCGACGTAATTCTTGAAACAGATGACGGAAACAAGCTGAACCTCAAAAGTAAACTATGCCAGCTGTATGGTGTAAAACAGCTTTTGGAGAGTGCCAAAAATGCAACCATCACTGCAGAAATTAAACTAACGAATCCGGAAGATCAAATTTTGTTTTTAAAGTACCTGACAGATTCCACAACTCTTTAAGCTTTCAAAATTCACGAATTCCCCGAAACCCTATTTTCTTGGGTTTCGGGGGATTTTTTTGCAAAAATTCAGGTGTGCTCCAAAAGCTTACGAAGATACTGTCCTGTATAAGACTGTTCCACCGCTGCAATCTGCTCCGGCGTTCCTTTCGCAATGACCGTTCCACCACCGTCGCCGCCTTCCGGTCCAAGGTCGATCACATAATCTGCTGTCTTGATCAAATCCAGATTATGTTCAATCACAACTACAGTATTTCCTCCGTCCACCAGTCTCTGAAGGACTTCGATCAACTGATGCACATCAGCAATGTGCAGGCCGGTAGTCGGTTCGTCCAAAATATAAATCGTTCTGCCAGTGCTTCTTTTAGAAAGCTCCGCTGCCAACTTAACGCGCTGTGCTTCACCGCCTGAAAGCGTCGTTGCCGGCTGTCCAATTTTGATATATCCGAGTCCAACCTCCTGCAAAGTCTGCAGCCTTCTGGCAATTCGCGGAATTGCCCCGAAAAATTGTGCGCCCTCTTCGACCGTCATTTCCAGTACATCATAAATATTTTTTCCTTTATACTGAATTTCCAGCGTTTCGCGATTGTACCTCTTTCCGTGACAAGCATCACAAGGAACATAGATATCCGGTAAAAAATGCATTTCAATTTTAATAATGCCGTCGCCTTCACATGCCTCGCACCGACCGCCCTTCACATTGAAAGAAAAGCGGCTGGAAGAAAATCCCCGCAGTTTTGCCTCTTGTGTGCTCGCAAACAAATTGCGGATATCCGTAAAGACGCCCGTATAGGTAGCAGGATTGGAACGTGGAGTTCTGCCAATAGGTGACTGGTCGATCGCAATCACTTTATCCAATGCGGAAAGCCCAGTGATTTTTTTAAATTGTCCCGGCCTTGATTTAGCCCCATTTAATTCCCGTGCCAAATATTTATACAGAATTTCATTTATAAGGGAAGATTTTCCAGAACCGGAAACGCCAGTCACACAAATAAACGTGCCTAACGGAAAACTCACATCAATATTCTTTAGGTTATTCTGCTCAGCTCCCTCGATTTTTAAGAAATTCCCGTTCCCTTTCCTACGCTCTTTCGGGACCTCCACTTTCTTCTTCCCGCTCAGATACTGGCCGGTAATAGAAGCTTCACAATTTAAAATATCTTCCGGCTTGCCGTTAAAGACCACTTCTCCGCCGTGAATTCCAGCACCAGGACCAATATCCACCAGATGATCGGCAGCACGCATGGTATCCTCATCATGCTCTACAACAATCACAGTATTTCCCTGATCCCTCAGATGCTTTAATGTAGCAAGAAGTTTATCATTATCACGCTGATGCAGTCCGATACTGGGCTCGTCCAAAATATAGAGAACCCCCATTAAAGAGGAACCAATCTGCGTTGCAAGCCGAATTCGCTGACTTTCTCCTCCGGAAAGTGTCCCGGAACCGCGGCTGAGTGTCAGATATTCGAGGCCAACGCTCTTTAAAAATCCAAGTCTTGAAAAAATCTCTTTCAAAATTGGCTTTGCAATCATGGCATCTCGGCCTTCCAAATGCAAACCATGAAAGAAATCCAACGCCTTGTTGATGGAAAGGTCGCAAAGCTGCGAAATATTCAGCCCGCCTACCGTAACCGCCAGACTCATTGGGGACAAACGCTGTCCATGACAAGCATCGCACGGGATTGCGCTCATATAGGACTCGATTTCTTCCTTTACCCAGTTGCTGCTGGTCTCACGAAAACGGCGCTCCAGGTTATTAATAATCCCCTCAAAGGTCGTTAAATACTTTCCAGAACCATATTCATTTTTTCGGACGATTTGAATTTTTTCACCATCCGTACCATAGAGCAGAATCTGAATAATCTCCTCCGGCAAATTTTTGATCGGCGTTTTTAACGAAAAATGATAGTGCTTAGAAAGTGCTTCCATATACATCGAAGCAATCGTACTGCCCTCCATCGCCCAACCACTGGCTTTTAAGCCGCCCTGCGCAATGGAAAGATTTTTATCAGGAAGAATTCTCTCGGGATCAATTTTCATAAAAACGCCCAGTCCGGTGCATTTTGGACAAGCGCCAAACGGATTATTAAAGGAAAACATGCGGGGAGTCAGCTCATCGACTCCCACCCCATGCTCCGGACAAGCATAATTTAGAGAAAAAGCATGGTCTTCCCCATCAACCGGACTGACAACGATCAAACCCTGAGAAAGACTGGAGGCCGTCTCTAAAGAATCCGCCAATCGGGAACGAATTGATGATGTGACAACAAGCCGATCCACTACAATCTCGATCGTATGCTTTTTATTCTTTTCCAGTTTGATTTCTTCCGAAAGGTCATAGAGAATTCCATCTATCCGTGCCCGAACAAATCCACTGCGGCGTGCAGCTTCTAATTCCTTGGTGTGTTCTCCCTTCCGTGCTTTTACGATCGGTGCCAAAATCTGAATTTTTGTCTTTTCCGGCATTGCAAGCACGCGGTCTACAACCTGATCGATGGTCTGCTGACGGATCTCTCTACCGCAGATCGGGCAATGCGGAACTCCAACTCTCGCATATAGAAGGCGCAGATAGTCATAAATTTCCGTCACGGTTCCCACTGTGGACCGCGGATTCTTGGAAGTTGTCTTCTGATCGATCGAAATTGCCGGCGAAAGTCCTTCAATGGAATCCACGTCCGGTTTATCCATCTGCCCCAAAAACTGCCTTGCATAGGAAGAAAGCGACTCTACATATCTTCTCTGACCTTCCGCATAAATGGTGTCAAAGGCCAGACTGCTTTTTCCGCTGCCGGAAAGTCCCGTAAAAACGATCAATTTATCTCTGGGAATTTCCAGACTGATATTTTTAAGATTGTGTTCTCTTGCTCCCCTGATGATGATATTTTTTGGCTCCATGAATCCGTTTCCTTTCTATTTCTGGAAAATTCATTTTCCCTCTTGCAGTTCTTTGATTTTATCTCTCAAAAATGCAGCATGTTCAAATTCCAACAATTTTGCAGCTGCTTTCATCTCACGAGTAAGCTGCTCGATCATCTGATGGCGCTCAATCGGAGATAAATATTTTTTCTTTTTCTTCTTATCCTCTTTATGCGTAGAAATCTCCAGAATCTCCGAAACTTTTTTCTGTATGGTTTTGGGGGTAATCCCATGCTCCTGATTATAAGCGACCTGTAACTTTCGGCGACGGTTCGTCTCTCGGATTGCCGCCTCCATGCTGGGCGTCACTGTATCTGCATACATGATCACCTTTCCGGAAACATTGCGCGCCGCACGGCCGCTTGTCTGAATTAGGCTTCGCTCGGAACGCAAAAAGCCTTCTTTATCTGCATCTAAGATTGCCACCAGACTGACTTCCGGAATATCCAATCCCTCACGCAGAAGGTTGATTCCTACCAAAACATCAAACTCTCCCAAACGCAGATCCCGGATAATTTCCATCCGTTCCACCGTATCGATATCATGGTGCATATACCGTACCCGAATACCCATTCCCTGCAGATAAGAGGTCAGATCCTCTGCCATCTTTTTGGTCAAAGTCGTAACCAAAACTCTTTCCTTTTTCTCTGCGCGCAGGTTGATCTCACTGATCAAATCGTCAATCTGCCCATCGGTCGGCTTTACAAAGATTTCCGGATCAAGAAGCCCAGTCGGACGAATCACCTGCTCCACCACCTGAGACGCTTTCGAAAGCTCCCAGTCTCCCGGCGTTGCACTGACAAAGACCGCCTGGTTTACATGATGATAAAATTCGTCAAAAGTCAGCGGACGATTATCATAAGCGCTCGGAAGGCGAAATCCAAAATCCACCAAGGATTTTTTCCGTGCCTGATCACCTGCATACATACTGCGCACCTGCGGCAGCGTCACATGGGACTCATCCACAAAAAGCAAAAAGTCTTCCGGAAAATAATCGAGCAGTGTGCACGGCGCGCTTCCCGGAGCACGGCCGGCCATCACCCGAGAATAGTTTTCAATTCCTTTACAGAAGCCGATTTCAGAAAGCATTTCCATATCATAAGTTGTGCGCTCTCTAATCCTCTGTGCCTCGATCAGCTTTCCATGCTCTTCAAAAAATTTAACGCGCTCTTCCATCTCATCATAGATGGAAGAAAGTGCCTTTTTCAGTTTTCCCTGCGGCACAATATAATGAGAAGCCGGATAGATGGCAACATGCTTTATTTCGGCTTTTAATTCTCCGGTAACTGGGTTGATCTCCGTGATTCTGTCAATCTCATCCCCAAAAAATTCTACTCGAATCACCGTATCATTGGAATAAGAAGGCCAAATTTCCACAACGTCTCCCCGGACCCGAAACTTATTTCTGGAGAGGGCAACATCATTTCGTTCAAATTGGATCTCCACCAACTTCTTTAAAAGCTCGTCCCGACTTTTTTCCATTCCCGGACGCAATGAAATCACCATCGTCCGGTAATCGATTGGGTCGCCAAGAGAATAAATACAGCTGACACTCGCAACAATAATGACGTCTCTGCGCTCTGAAAGCGCACTGGTCGCCGAATGGCGCAGTTTATCGATTTCATCATTGATTGCCGAATCTTTTTCGATATAAGTATCCGTCTGCGCAATATACGCCTCCGGCTGATAATAATCATAATAAGAGACAAAATATTCCACTGAATTTTCAGGGAAAAATTCCCGGAATTCAGAGCAAAGCTGAGCTGCCAGCGTTTTATTGTGTGCCAAAACCAGTGTGGGACGATTTACTTTCGCGATCACATTTGCCATCGTAAAAGTCTTTCCAGAACCGGTTACGCCTAGCAACACCTGCTCATGATCTCCCTCTTTTAGCCCCTGTACCAGCTTTTGAATTGCCTGCGGCTGATCACCAGTAGGCTGATATTTACTGTGTAATTTAAAACGATCCAATCCGGTGACCTCCGCATTCCTATTTTTGATAAAAAGTCCTGATTGATGCTATTATTGTACCACAAAACCTCAATATGTAAATATGAAAACAGATCTGCTGTTTTCCTTTATATGGCATGTCAATTTTTAGTACTCCAATTTTATTTTTATTATAGTCTTTGTCTTTAATCAATAATTTTTTTAAAAAATTATCTGCAAAAATAGAATTTTTTCTAAAATTTAATCTTGACAAAAAATGTCCAGTTTGATAAAATGCAAATATGAAGAGGAGGTGGAAAGTTTGCTGATTACAAAAGAAACAGACTATGCTCTGCGAATTTTGCGTGCATTAGCAAAAAGTGACCGACTAACCACTACGGAGTTGTCTACAAATGAACAGATCCCACAGAATTTTGCCTATAAAATTCTGAAGAAGCTTCAAAAGGCAGGATTTGTTGAAATTGCGCGTGGAACCGGAGGCGGATGTGCTTTAACTTCTGATCTCAACAGTATTACTCTATACCAGCTGATCAATGCCATGGAGCAATCTGCATTTTTAACTGCCTGCACCAAGCCCGGCCAGCATTGCTCATGGCAGGAATCCCATGATGATCAGATATGTCATGCACACATTCAGCTCTTAAAAATTCAAAAGACGCTGGATCAAGAACTAAAGTCCCATACACTCCAGACTGTTTTATTCGGTAACTAAGCATCCTCTCCCTTACTTCGGATCACGGAATCCCAAGAACAAAATTTGGAATTTGCAAAAGGAGGAAACGGTATGTTATTCAAAACCACACAGCAGCATGAGGAACTCCGAGCAAAAGTTCGGGCGTTCGCAGAAGAAAAAGTGAAGCCTTTAACCTTTTTATTAGACAAAGAAAATGAGTTTCCAACGGAAGCAGTAACCGAGCTTGGAAAAATGGGATTGATGGGAATTCCTTATCCAAAAGAATGGGGCGGCATGGGGCTCGATGTTATCAGCTATGCCATTGCGGTAGAAGAGCTTGCGCGTGTTGACGGCGGCACAGGCGTTATCCTATCGGCTCACACCTCATTAGGCACATGGCCGATTTATGCTTATGGAAATGAAGCACAAAAGAAAAAGTACTTAATTCCGCTATGTAAAGGTGAAAAACTTGGTGCATTTGGTTTAACGGAACCGAATGCTGGTTCCGATGCCGGAGGAACAGAAACCACTGCTGTAGATAAAGGCGATTATTATTTACTCAATGGCGGCAAAATCTTCATTACCAATGCTCCACTAGCAGATACCTATGTTGTGTTCGCGATTACTACTCCCGATATCGGAACTCACGGTATTTCTGCTTTCATTGTAGAAAAAGGTTGGAAAGGATTTGAATTCGGCGACCATTACGATAAAATGGGCATTCGCTCTTCCTCTACCGCTGAACTGATTTTCAACAATGTGAAAGTGCCAAAAGAAAATCTTCTCGGAAAAGAAGGCCAAGGCTTTAAAATCGCAATGTCCACACTCGACGGCGGCCGCATTGGTATCGCTTCACAAGCCCTTGGCATCGCACAAGGAGCATTTGATCAAGCGGTAGATTACGCAAAAGAGCGTGTACAGTTTGGAAAACCTATTGCTTTTCAGCAAGGGATTTCTTTTAAAATTGCCGATATGGCAACCAAACTACGCTGTGCACGCTTTCTCGTTTACTCCGCAGCAGAAATGAAGGAGAATCACGAACCGTACGGGATGGAATCTGCCATGGCAAAGCAATATGCTTCTGATATTGCGCTCGAAGTTACAAATGATGCACTTCAAATCTTTGGCGGCACCGGATACCTCAAAGGAATGGAAGTTGAGCGTATGTACCGGGATGCTAAGATTACTACCATTTACGAGGGCACCAACGAAATTCAGCGCGTCGTCATCGCGTCCCACATTCTAGGCAAGCCGCCGAAGCAGTCCGGCGAAACCGGTCACCGTACCAAAAAGCCCACCCCTATCACCGGAATCCGCAAAAAGATGATGTTCCGTGACGGGAATGCAAAAGATCAAGTGAATTCCCTTGTAGAAGCTCTTAAAAAAGATGGGTTCGACTTTACGGTTGGTATCCCAATTGATACTCCTATCGCGAAAGCCGAGCGTGTTGTTTCCGCAGGAAAAGGCATTGGCGATAAGAAGAACATGAAACTCATTGAAAATTTGGCTAAAGCAGCAGGCGCAGCCGTTGGCTCTTCCCGTCCGGTCGCCGAAACGCTCAAGTATATTCCAATCAATCGTTACGTTGGAATGTCCGGCCAAAAATTTACCGGAAATCTATATATCGCATGTGGAATTTCCGGTGCAACACAGCACCTCAAAGGAATTAAAAACGCTTCCATTATTGTAGCAATCAATAAAAATGGCAACGCCCCGATCTTTAAGAACTGTGATTACGGAATTGTCGGCGATGTCAATGAAATTCTGCCCCTCCTTACCGAAGCACTCGGTACCGAGGAAAAGAAACCGGCTCCGCCCATGGTAAAAATGAAACGCCCACAAATGCCAAAGCCGGAACCAATCGGTCCCCGTTACATATGCAATGGCTGCGGCTACGAGTACGTACCGGAATTAGGCGATCAAGATAGCGAAATCGCAGCTGGTACCCAATTTAAGGATTTACCTGTGGATTGGGTCTGCCCCGAGTGCGCCGAGCCAAAAGATCAGTTTATTGAAGCATAAAATCGAAGGGAGGAAATTTCATGTATTGCGTTAGAAATGTAACGGAAGATTTATACTGGGTAGGAGCAAACGATCACCGCCTTGCTCTTTTTGAAAACGCATATCCAATTCCAAGAGGAGTTACCTATAATTCATACCTTTTATTGGATGAAAAAACCGTGATGTTCGATACGGTCGACTGGTCTTACTGCCGTCAATTATTGGAAAACACGCAGCATGTGCTTGCCGGACGGCCGCTCGACTATCTTGTGATCAACCATCTGGAACCGGATCACGCCGCTTCCATTAACGAAATCCTGCTGCGTTGGCCAAATGTAACACTGATCAGCAACGAAAAAGCATTTATGCTTATGCGCCAGTTTGGATTTCAAATTGATTCACACCAAATCGTAGAAGTAAAAGAGGGAGATACTTTTAGTTTCGGCAAGCATACTGTTACCTTTGTATTTGCCCCTATGGTCCACTGGCCGGAAGTTATGGTCACATTTGATACTACAAATGGTGCATTATTTTCCGCCGATGCTTTTGGCACCTTCGGCGCACTGGACGGAAAGCTTTTCGCAGATGAAGTTGATTTTGACCGCGATTGGCTGGATGATGCCCGCCGTTATTTAACCAATATTGTTGGAAAATACGGTCCGCATATTCAGCTGCTTTTAAAAAAGGCCGGCGGAATTCTCGATCAGATCAAGTATATTTGCCCACTGCATGGTCCAGTTTGGCGCAAAGATCTGATGTATTTTATTAAAAAATATGATACTTGGAGTCGATATGAGCCAGAAGTCAAGGGCGCTTTGATTGTTTATGCTTCCATGTATGGAAACACCGAATCCGTTGCTGAAGCACTAGCCGCAAAACTATGTGACAAAGGCATGACAAACATTGCTATGTATGATGTCTCTTCCACAAATGTTTCTCAACTGATCGCAGAGTCCTTCAAGTATAGTCATATTGTCTTAGCTTCTGTTACTTACAATCTCGGGATTTATCCTGCCATGCACAATTATCTGATGGATATGAAAGCGCTGAATGTCCAAAAGCGCACGGTTGCCATTATTGAGAATGGTTCTTGGGCTTGTAAATCCGGCGATTTGATGCAAAAATTTCTCAATGAAGAGATGAAAGACATGACAGTACTCAACGAACGTGTCACAATGGCTTCTTCTCTGCATGAGGATAAAGAAATTGAACTTGATGCTCTCGTGGATTCCATTCTTGATTCTATGAAAGAAACAAATTAATTTCCCTGAAAGCATTTTAAAGTTATTCGAGATAAAAAAGCAGCTTACAGGTTTTTCCTGTAAGCTGCTCTTTATTTTGCTTCAATCAAATTTCTTTAAAAAGCAATTGGAATTAGTCATCCTCATTCATATACTTAGACATTTTCTGCATGCAATCACGACATACATTGTGCCCCTTAAATGTACGAATGTTTTCCATACTGTTGCAGAAAATGCATGCTGGCTGATATTTGCGGAGAATAATTTCGCCTCTGTCTCCGACAAAAATCTCCAATGGATCTTTTTCCTTGATATCCAGTGCATTACGCAGTTCTTTCGGCAACACGATACGGCCTAATTCATCCACTTTGCGCATGATACCGGTAGATTTCATTTTGCTCATCCTTCCTGATAATAATATGCTCCCATAATTCGTCACCATTGTAATACATTTTCCATAATAAGTCAATGTTTAATCGTTTTGGGAATTAAAAATTCAAAATTTATTCATATTTATATTCATATTTTTATCTAAAAGGAGTGAAAATGATGCTGAATTGGATCTGGACCGGGCTTTTATTCGTCAGTATTTTATGTGCCTGTTTAACCGGCAGAACGGAAGAACTGGCAAACGCTGTTCTCTCCGGCGCACAAAGCGCTGTAGAGCTTTGTTTTGCTACCATGGGAATGATGTGCTTTTGGACCGGTATGATGCATATCGCCGAAAAAGGCGGCTTAACACAACTCCTTGCAAAAGTTCTGCATCCAATTTTAAAGCACCTCTTCCCCGATCTCAAACCAGGTTCCCGTGCCGCTGGTGCAATTTGTATGAATTTAACTGCAAATTTTCTGGGACTCGGAAACGCTGCAACGCCTCTGGGAATTTCGGCAATGAAAGAACTTAAAAAATGTGATCCACATTGCGGAGACGAAGCAAACCGCTCGATGGTTCTTTTCGTGGTGTTAAATACTGCTTCCCTTCAGCTAATTCCAACCTATATGGCAACGATTCGCGCAAAATATGGTGCCCAAAATCCATTTGATTTGCTGCCTGCGGTATGGATTACTTCAATCTGCGCTTTGTTGGTCGCCGTTTTATCTGCAAAGCTCTTTGAAAGGCGGAAAGTCCGTGGATAAACTTGGTTCATGGGCACTCCCCATCACCATCCTGATGCTGCTGCTTTTTGGAATTTTTCGGAAGGTTTCGATTTTTGATACTTTTACAGAAGGCGCTAAAGAAGGGCTGAAAACTTCTTTTACAATTCTGCCCACTCTGGTTGGCCTGATGGCAGCTGTAACAATGTTTAAAGCCTCTGGGGCACTCGATCTGCTCTCCGGGGCATTAAAGCCGGTAACACAGTTCTTAGGCATTCCTGAGTCCGTTACGCCGCTGATTCTTATGAAGCCAATTTCCGGCAGCGGCTCCACTGCAATCTTCACACAAATTCTAAAGCAACAGGGACCAAATTCTTTTTCCGGCAGAGTTGCCTCCGTATTAGCCTGCAGCACCGAAACTGCTTTTTACTGCGTATCTATTTATTTTGGTGCAGTAGGCATCAAAAAAACAAAGCATACCATTCCGGCCGCCCTAATGGGAGACCTAACCGCATGCTTAATCGCTGGACTTGCAATCCGGTTTATTTTTAACGGCTCTACTTAATAATCTGGAGCTCTTTTGTATAATGATTCAAAACTTCACATCCGGTTTGGGTGACCAACACTAAATCTTCAATCCGTACGCCAAGACGATCTTTTAAATAGATCCCTGGTTCTACACTAAAGACCATACCGGGTTCTGCAATTATTTTGCAGACGCTGGAATTATCCGGCGGCTCATGGCAGTCAATTCCCAAGCCATGACCCAAACGATGATTAAAATACGGGCCGTATCCAGCATCTTCAATTACTTTTCGGGCCGTTAAATCAAATTCACACATTGGCACTCCAGGTCGAATCACTGATTCGGCCTTTTCGTTTGCCTTCCGGACGATCTCATAAACCTTGCGGTGTTCCTCATCTGCTTCTTTAAAGAAAACAGTGCGGGTCATATCACACCAATAGCGCTTAATTGGAATAAAAATATCGAAAATAACGGAATCTCCGCTCTTGATCACAGTCTCATTGGAAGCATGATGCGGATCCGCACAATTTGCACCAAAACAGACCAGTTGTCCCTCCGGAGAACGATCTGCTCCTCGCTCTGCAAAATTCTTTTCTACAATGCTTTCAAGTTCCTGCTCACGAGCACCCTCTTTAATTGCCGCAAGAGAAGCTTCCATCACCGCATCATTAATTTGAGAGGATCTGCGCAGAGCATCGATCTCTTTCTGGTCTTTGCGCATTCTCGCAAAATCTACCGGTGCACTGCCTACAACCGGCTTGATATCAGGACGCTGTTTTAAAAGACTGATCAGGAACCTACTTGGCCATTCCTTATCAATCCCCAGTGTTCCGCCCTTAACTACCTTAACAACATCCCTCACCGGATCATCAATATCATTGTGTGTGAAAAGCTGTGCATTTCCTCCTGGTGTAAAACCAAAAAGGTCATTCCCAAACAGCACACATTTTCCATCTTTATCGATATAGAGCGCCAACATTCGTTCAAATGGTTCTACCCATAAGCCGGTCAAATAATAAACCGAAGAGGTAGAAGTCACCAAAATCTGAGACAAGCCTTCCTGTTCCATATTATGTAAAACATTTTTGAGCCTTCCCTCATTGATCATCACCATATTGAGCCCTTCTCCCAAATAAATTTTCCAATTTAGTATAAACGCTTATGAAATATTTGTAAAGCTGTAATATTTTCTGCGAAAATTGACAACCTTTTGCATCCGTTATATTCTTTATATATTAGAGTACTTTTGTTTCAATTCTGGGTTATTCTTTTAGTCACTATTAAAAGTTAATATTGGTTAAAAGCCAAGAGATCACAAAATAGGAATTGAAGTGTTCTTTGCTGAAATTTAATAGCAGCTTTTGATAGCAGAAAGGGTTAAAAATCATGTTAACAAATATTGGTACTATGGAAATTGAAACAGAAAGATTGATTCTAAGAAGATTTCGCTATACCGATGATGATGACATGCTAAAATATTGGATCAGCGATCCTAAAATTCAATCATTGTATTCTGAGCCAGTTTACCGCACAAAACAAGAAGTAAAAGAACTCCTTGATAAATACATCCATTCTTATGAAAAAAACGATTTTTACAGATGGGCAATTACTTTAAAAAAGACCAATGAATGTATCGGCCAAATTGCTTACTTTCTAGTAGACAACAATAACCATTTTGCAGAAATCGAATATTGTATCGGAAACCTTTTTCAAAGAAAGGGATTTGCGACAGAAGCAACAAAGGCCGTCATTCAATATGGCTTCGATAAAATAAATTTACATAAAGTCCAAATATGCCATAAATCCATCAATCTTCCATCCCGCAAAGTGATTGAAAAATGCGGATTTACTTACGAGGGAACATTGCGTGACTTCTTTTATCAAGATGGAAAATATATCGATCGGTTATATTACTCCATATTGAGAGATGAATTTATGCCAAAATAATTTATAATAAAGCATTTCCATTATTCCTGACAAAATTTTATAATTGTGCTATACTAAATGACATTCCAGCAAGTCGATGGGATTTTAGAATCAAACGCAGTCAGTCCTCAATATAAGCCTCCCGCAAGCGCGCGATCTCTTTTTGATAACCGGGAAGTTCATTTGGTGTCTCTAGAAAAAACGGAAGATGGCGAAGTGCCGGATGATTGATAATTCGCACCATCGCTTCGAATCCGATACTACCTTCTCCTATTTTTTCATGCCGATCTTTATGACTTCCAAAAGGATTTTTGCTGTCATTCAGATGAACCGCACAAAGATGATTTAAACCGATCGTCTGATCAAATTCTTTTAGGACACCGTCTAAATTATTTACGATATCATAACCCGCATCATAAACATGACAGGTATCTAAACAAACGCCCATTTTTTCTTTGTGTTCTACCCCTTCGATAATCTTTTGGAGTTCCTCAAAATGGGAGCCAACTTCACTCCCTTTTCCGGCCATCGTTTCCAAAAGAATCGTAGTCGTTTGTTGAGGCGTAATCAAGCAGTTGAGCAGATCTGTAATCTGTTGAATTCCGATCCCACTCCCCTGCCCCACATGGCTGCCCGGATGAAAATTATAAAGATTCCCCGGCAAAAACTCCATCCGCTGTAAATCATCTTTCATCATTTTTTGTGCAAACCTGCGTATCCGTTCCTCTTTAGAACACGGATTCAACGTATAAGGCGCATGCGCAAGAATAACGGGAAAGTGATACTGCTCCATTAAGTTTCTCAGTGCCAAAACATCTTCGTAATCAATCGCTTTTGCACTGCTGCCCCGAGGGTTTCGGCTAAAAAACTGAAATGTATCCGCATTGATAGAAAGCGCTTCTTCTCCCATATGCAAAAAGCCTTTAGAAGAAGATAGATGGCATCCAATATGCAGCATGTTTGATTTCCCCTTATATTTTAAGAATAATTTTCGTTTTAGTATAGTCCTGGAACGTTAAAAAGTCAAAGGAAGGCAATATGGATCTAAATGCCAAGGCAGAAAGAAGCCTTATTACAACTTATCGAAAATCAATTTGGAACCGCTTTATTGGTGGAATTAAAGATTATCATCTAATTGAGCCAAATGACCGAATTGCAGTCTGTATTTCCGGTGGAAAGGATAGCATTCTTCTCGCAAAATGTATGCAGCACCTACAAAAATACAGTGATTTTCCGTTTTCAGTGGAGTTTTTATCAATGGACCCCGGATATCGTCCTGAAAACCGCGCGCTGCTGGAAAAGAATTGCGATCTGCTGCAAATCCCAGTTCATATTTTTGAAACCGATATTTTCAATATTGTTGCAGATGAAAAGCAGTCTCCCTGCTATCTTTGTGCCAGGATGCGCCGCGGCTATCTTTATAAAAACGCGCAGGCGCTGCATTGCAATAAAATTGCCTTAGGGCACCATTTTGACGATGTAATTGAAACTATTTTGATGAGTCTGCTTTACGGAGCAGAAATGCGGACAATGATGCCAAAACTGCACAGCCAGAATTTTCCCGGAATGGAACTAATTCGGCCGCTGTATCTTGTCCATGAAGAAGATATTATTCGTTGGAAACATTACAATGGTCTTGAATTTCTGCAGTGTGCCTGTCGGCTGACAGAACGTGAACGCCTGAATCCGGGCAGTGCCGGGAAACGTGCAAAAGTAAAAGCTCTAATTCGCGAACTAAAAAAAGACAATCCACAGATTGATAAAAATATTTTCCGCAGTGTCCACCAAGTGAATCTAGAAACCTTAATCGGCTGGCGGTGCGGAGACGAACAACATTCTTTTCTGGACAACTATGACAGAAAGGAAAACAATGAAGGAGGTTCTCATATGTCCATCAAAACAATCAAAGCAGATCACGCCCCCGGTGCCGTCGGCCCCTATTCTCATGCAATACTCGCTGGAAACACTTTGTATACTTCCGGCCAGATTGGTCTAATTCCGGAAAGCGGAACTCTGGCAGAAGGAATTACCGCACAGACAAAACAGGTACTTCAAAACCTTGAGGCTGTTTTAAAAGCTGCCAACATGACAACGGACGATGTTGTAAAAACAACGGTATTTTTGACGGATCTCAAAGCCTTTGAAACCGTAAATCAGCTCTATGGTGCAGTTTTCACTAAAAAGCCTGCCCGCTCTTGTGTAGAGGTCTCTGCACTTCCAAAAGGTGCTCTGGTAGAAATCGAACTAATTGCGGCGAAATAATTTTTCTTTTCCATCAAAAAAGCTGGTATGAATTCGGATTTTCCGATCATATCAGCTTCTTAATTTTATCAATCTAAATGATCCGCCTGCTTACGGTAAGGGCTGTCTTCTGCAGTCTTCTTGTCTGCCTTCGCTTTATAATCAAGGACCATAGAAGTTGCCTTCATAAGCGGTTGAAGCGTTCCTGCACCTGCAACACAGCCTCCAGGGCATGCCATCCCTTCCAAAAGATAACCGTTATATTTTCCGGCTTTTGCAAGGAGCAGCATTTTATAGCAGTCCCTTAATCCCTGCGCTGACTGAACCTTAACTTCTCGATCCGGATATTTTTTATGGATACAGTCTACAACTGCCTGTGCAACGCCTCCCGAAACGGCAAACCCACGCCCAGCAGCAGTGCCTTCTTCTAAGGAACTTTCTCCTGCAATTTTTGTAAGATCGACCTGCTTTGCTTCAAACATTCCCATCGTTTCTTCAAATGTCAAAACAAAATCCACATCACTGCGAATGGTCCGGCGGCTCGCTTCCAATTTTTTCGCAGAACATGGCCCGATAAAGACCACCTTACAACCAGGATGCTGCTTTTTTAAAAGCCGAGCAGTCAACACCATAGGAGTTAACGCCATCGAAATATAAGATTCAAACTCCGGAAATTTCTTTTTCGCCATGACACTCCAGCTCGGACAACAGGAAGTCGCTAGGAATGGCTGCTTCTCCGGAACTTTATCCAAAAAGTCCTTTGCTTCTTCTATAGTGCAAAGATCCGCTCCTACCGCAACTTCGGCAATATCTTTAAATCCGAGCTCCTGCATAGCGGGGCGCAGCTTTTCCGGCGTCATTTTTGGACCAAACTGTCCCACAAAAGCCGGAGCGATCGCCGCATAGACCTCATATCCCTCTTTCATTGCATGAATCAGCTGAAAGATCTGTCCTTTATCCGAAATAGCCCCAAACGGACAGTTCACAATACACATTCCACAGGAAACACATTTATCATAATCGATCGTCGCATGCCCATAAGCATCAGAATGAATCGCATTCATTCCACAAGCTGCTGCACAGGGGCGCTCCATCTGCACGATTGCATGATAGGCACAAACACCAACACAACGTCCGCACTTGATACATTTATCTTGATCGATTACCGCTCTTCCGTTACGGATTCGAATCGCCTGTTTCGGACAAACTTCTTTGCAGGGATGTGCAAGACATCCCTGGCAAAGTTCGGTCACTTGAACAATTTTTTCCGGACATTTATTACAGGCAAATTTAATCACATTTACAAGCGGCGGATCGTAATATTTTTCTGCGATTGCGCTCTCAATGATTCCTTGTGAAAGGCGTGTATGCTCCGTAATCGGGCGCAAAGGCAAACCAATTGAAAGCCTTAACCGCTCCCCTACAATTGCTCTCTCCAAAAAAATACTTTCACGATAATTGGCAACTTCTCCCGGAACAATTTTATAGGGCAAGTCATCAATTCTCGAATAATCTCCGCCTTCATATGCCAAACGTGCAACTTCGGTAAAAACCTTTCGGCGGATATCCGTCACAGAAGAATAAATACCTCTCATAACCGGACTCCTTTCCCATTATGCTATCTTTAAATCTGTTATTATTATAACAAACGTTTCTTTATTTGTCTCCTAAAAACTTATTTTTCTTATTATTTTCTTTTTTATAAAAAATAAGCACCGGATAAAAATATCCGATGTTTATCTTCTTCATTAAATTTATTAAAAAAGCCAAAATCAAGTATTATGGTCAACCTGATGAAACTTTTTAAGATTTCCTGTTTTTTCGCTGCGCTTTTTAAGTTCCGCTTCCACATCCGAAATGTGGATTCCTTCTTCCGCCATCATGACGGTCAAATGATATAAAAGATCGGAAATTTCCATAATCGTCTCATGATTATCTCCATTTTTTGCAGCAATGATGGTCTCGCTGCACTCTTCTCCAACCTTTTTCAGAATTTTATCAAGTCCCTGTTCAAAAAGATAACAGGTATAAGAGCCTTCCTCTTTTTCTGCTTTTCGTTCCAATACGGTATCATAAAGTTCCGCTAAAATATTTTTTTCCTCACTCATATTGTCTGATCCCTCCAAATCTCATCAAAGAAGCAACTGTGATGCCCAGTATGACAAGCGGCACCGGTCTGATTTACAACCACTAAAAGTGTATCACTGTCACAGTCTCCGGTAATCGAAACCACCTTCTGCAGATGGCCGGAAGTGGCGCCTTTATTCCAAAGTTCCTGTCTGGAGCGAGACCAAAACCATGTGTATCCGGTCTCTAAAGTCTTCTGCAGAGATTCCAGATTCATATAAGCCAACATCAAAACTTCTCCGGTTTTTGCCTCTTGAACAATCGCTGGGACCAATATTCCTTTTTGAAAAAAGCGTTCCAGATTCTGTGTCATTACTTTTCCTCCGCGATTTTAAGAGCTTCCTCCAGTTTTAAATCCCCATTATAAAGCGCTTTTCCACAAATAACACCATAAAGATGGAGCGCTTTTAAATCCTCGATGTCTTTCGCACGGCTAACCCCGCCGCTTGCAATAATTTTACAGGAAACTGCTTTTTGCAGTTTTTCCAACATTTCAAGATTTGGTCCTGTGAGCATCCCGTCGCGGTCAATATCCGTCATAATGATATACTGTGTTCCGACCGCCTCGACTCGCTTTGCAAGTTCGATATAATCCATATGAGAGGTGTGCGTCCATCCTTCTGCCGCGACCATACCGTTTCTGGCATCGATTCCGACCGCAATTTGATCCCCATATTTTCGAACCGCTTCAGCCGTAAAATCCGGATCTGCCAATGCGGCTGATCCCAAAATTACCCGGGAAATACCACTTTGCAGATAATGCTCCACCGCCTGCATCGTGCGAATTCCGCCACCTAATTCCACTTTTAAATCTGTAGAACGAACCACCTGAAAAATCAGCTTTGAATTAACCGGCACAGCAGCTTTTGCTCCATTTAAATCCACCATATGCAACCATTTTGCACCGGATTTCTGAAATTGTTCTGCCGTCTGTACAGCACTCGCTGCTACTCGATGCGCTGTCGAATAATCGCCGCGAAAAAGCCGCACACATTGTCCGTCCTTCAGATCGATTGCAGGTAAAATGACCATCTCGTTTTGCACTCCTTTTCCTTACTGTTCCAAAAAACTGTTCCTTATTAGATTTTATCTTTCCCTAAATAAAATCTATTTTTCAAGGATCTAACTTTCCTTTTGTTGATAAGGTACCGTCATAAGGGACAACTGCTTCATGCAAAGCATGTCCCAATGCTTTAAAGATCCCTTCAATTTCGTGATGCGCATTTTCCCCATAGAGAATTTCCGCATGCAGTGTGATCCCAGCATTTGTCGCAAATGCGCGCAGAAACTCGCTCGTCATGCAAGTATCAAAATCTCCGACACGTTCCTGAGAAAGCGTCCCTCGAAACACCAAAAACGGGCGTCCGCTCACATCAACATGAACACTGCAAAGCGATTCGTCCATCGGGATCCAGAAACTTCCATACCGCTTGATTCCGCTTTTATCACCCAAAGCCTGTGCAAATGCTTTGCCAAGGACAATTCCGGTATCCTCTACCGTATGATGGCAGTCTACAAACAAATCGCCCTCTGCCCCAACGGAAAGTCCGAATCCACCATGAACAGCAAAAGCCTCCAGCATATGGTCAAAGAATCCGATTCCGGTGGAAATTTCGACAGGACCGCCGTCCAGATTGAGCCGAACTGAAATATCTGTCTCTTTCGTCTTTCGATTCTGAATCGCTGTACGCATGGTTAGCCTCCTATCAGTCTTTGAGCAGTGCTTCAAAAGTTTCTAAAAACTTTTCATTCTCAGTAGGACTTCCGGCTGTAACCCGCAGTGCCTGCGGAAAATACCGCACAGAAATTCCTTTTTGCAATAGACTCTCATAAATTTCCTTTGCATTCTCTAAGCGGAGATACAAAAAGTTTGTTACGCTCTCTTCCATGGAAAACTTCTCCGGATATTTCTTTTTGAGCGCCTGCAGTGCTTTTTCCAAGCAATTGCGAGATTCGACCACTTTCTGAATGTTTTCCCTCACCAGATCGGGATGATTCAAAAAGATAGTTCCTGCCCGCTGCGTCATCACATTTACATTATACGGCGACTTGACCGCTCGAATCAAGCCCGTTATTTTCTGATTTGCCACAGCAAACCCCAATCGTGCTGCTGCAAATCCCATTTTAGAACAAGTGCGCAAAATAATCAAATTATCATATTGATCTTCTTTTCCTAAAAATGACTGCTCACGGCCCCAAAAATCCATATAGGCTTCGTCAAGGACTATCAAGGCATCCACTGATGTAATCAGGCGGTGTACGTCTTCTTTACTAAGTCCCAACCCTGTAGGATTGCAGGGGTTACTGAAAAGAAGCAAACGAGCATTATTTTCCTTAATCGTACGAATTAAGGTTTCTGCCCGCATTGTCCCCTCATCCGGCTTTTCGAGGAGAACGCAATTCGATTCCGTCAAATGTGGATAAAAAGTATACATCGAAAAATCCGGATCTGTTGTGACCATTGTCTCACCTTTCATCAAAAAGGCTGACAACAAAACGGAAATTAGTTCATCAGAACCGTTTCCAGCCGTTACATGATTCGGATTGACCCCATAAAACGAACCGAACGCTTTACAAAGTTCCGAAGCAAACGGATCCGGGTAGCGGTTAAACGAGATCTCTCCCAATGCTTTTTTCGTCTCTTTTAAGACTGTCTCCGGAAGATTCAAAAAAGATTCATTTGCATCCAAATGAATGATTTCCCGATTTTCTTCCACCGGAATATACGGTGAAAGCGCACTCAATTTTTGGTTCAACTGATAGCTCATTGCGGTTTCCTCACTTCGATGGAGTTTGCATGTGCTGTAAGCCCCTCGGTTTTGGCAAGGGTGATGATTTCATCACAGATAGGCTCCAAAGCATCTTGTGTATAGTAAATAAAACTTGACTTCTTAATAAAGCTATCTACCGAAAGGGGTGAAAAGAAGCGGGCAGTTCCACTGGTAGGAAGCACATGATTTGGTCCTGCAAAATAATCGCCCAGCGGCTCTGGAGAATAATTTCCGAGAAATACACTTCCCACATTGTCGAGGGATCCCAGATATTCCATCGGATTTTTCGCGCAAAGTTCCAAATGTTCAGGTGCAAGCTCGTTTGCAAAATCGACTGCTTCTCCAAGATCTTTGCAGATGATCACGGCACCAAAATGATCCAGAGACTGTTCAATGGTTTCTCTTCGAGAAAGAGTCTTGATCTGCTCATACAATTCTTTAACAGTCTCGTCTGCAATCTTTTCACTGGTTGTCAGCAAAATAGCAGAAGCCATCGGGTCATGTTCCGCCTGACTCATCAGATCAGCCGCCAGAAAGCGCGGATTTGCAGATTCATCTGCAACAATTAGAATCTCACTGGGACCTGCAATCATATCGATATCAACAACGCCGTAAAGCTGACGCTTTGCAGTTGCAACGTAAATGTTGCCGGGACCAACGATCTTATCTACTTTCGGGATTGTTTCTGTTCCGTAAGCCAGCGCTGCAATCGCCTGTGCTCCACCCACTAAGAATACACGGCTCACACCTGCTTCCAAGGCTGCCGCCATAATTGCCGGATTCGGTTTTCCACCTTTTCCGGGAGGTGTCATCATAATGATTTCTTCCACACCGGCAATATGGGCCGGAATCGCATTCATCAAAACACTGCTGGGATACGCTGCTGTGCCGCCGGGTACATAGATTCCTACTCTTTTTAAGCCTCGAATTCGCTGTCCCATTAAAACGCCGTTCTTCTTAGGTTCTATCCAACTTTGCTGTTTCTGTCTCTGATGAAAATCCTTGATATTTTCTGCCGCATCATGAAGTGCCTTCAAGAAGTCAGGATCACAGCTTTTTTTAAGCTTCTCCATCTGTTCATGCGTTACTTCAATCGGGTTCGGAACAGCACCGTCAAAGCGCATGGTATAATCCAAAACTGCTTTGTCTCCCTGCGTCTTTACCGCCTGCAGAATCTCAGCTACAGCAGCATCTACTTTTTTCCCATTAGAAGCACTCCGTGCTTTTAATTGTTCAATAAACCTACGACTGATTTTTCCGCCTTCTTTAACGACCTCTATCATGCCTGTTCCTCCTTTACCCGCTCCATTTTTTCCACAAGTGTCTCGATCTCAGACTTGCGCAATTTTAAACTGGCCGTATTTGCAATCAGCCTTGCAGAAATCGTACAGACTGTATCGATCACCTCAAGACCATTTTCTTTTAGAGTCGAACCGGTTTCCACGATATCCACAATTGCATCGGAAAGCCCTAAAAGAGGTGCCAGTTCTACACTGCCCTCAATCTTGATGATCCTCACATCCATGGCTTTATTTTCAAAATAGGAACGTGCCACATTTGGATACTTCGAGGCAATCGTCTTTGCTCTATATCCGGAAAAGAAGTCTGTCCCTTTCGGGCCCGCCAGAGCAAATCGACATTTTCCAAAGCCAAGATTTAAAAGCTCGTAATAGCTTCCGCCTTTTTCCAAAATCGTATCTTTTCCAACAACACCAAGGTCACAGACACCATGTTCCACATACGTAATCACATCATTTGCCTTTGCCAAAACGACTTCAATCTCACCATTTCCTACCGGCAAAATCAATCTGCGCCCTTTATTGTGTACCGCAGAACAATCAAGGCCGATTTTTTCCAGCATCTCTACGGTTTTTTCTTCCAAACGCCCTTTTGTAAGCGCAATTCGCAATGGTTTCATTCTTTTCCCTCCACAAACTCCACTTTAGGAATGTTACGGGATTTTGCATAATTGAGCGCTTCTTCCCGTGTTTCGCAGAGACTCGTTTCGCAGCAGATTCCCTGTGCGGTCAATTTTGCTGCCCGGCGCAATGCTGCGACTGCCTGCCCATGATCTCCATGAACCAAAACCTGAGGCTCCTGTACTGCCGGATATTCATCATTCTGAAGCAGAATTTTCGTCACTGCATCGACATTGACTCCGAATCCGACCGCCGGCATCTTACACCCATAATGTTCGAGTAAATGATCATACCGTCCGCCGAAAAGGACTGCGTCGCCGTATTCTTCCGTATATGCGGTAAAAACCACACCCGTATAATAATCATTTCGCTGCACTAATCCAAGATCTACCATCAGGCGGTCTCCCAAGCCCAAATCCTGTACCGCATGATAAAGCTTCTTGAGATAGGAAAGCGTCTCTTTTGCCTTTGGCGTTTCACAAAGTTTTTCCGCTTCTTCAAAGACTTCTTCCCCGCCAAAAAGGCGCGGAAGCCTCCGCATTGCATCTACCGCAGCAGACGCAGGCAGTGCATCCAAAATCTGATCGAGCGCCGCATAATTTTTACTCTCGATTGCACTGCGGATATCTTCCAGATGATCTTCTGAAAGAGAGAGCTGCTCTGCCAGCGTATGAAAAAATCCCGCATGCCCTAATTCCAGACGAAAATCGGGTACACAAGAAGAGAGAGATTCTACCGCCGTGGTCAAGACTTCTAAATCAGCCCGAAGCCCATCGGCTCCTAAAAGTTCTACCCCCGCCTGTGCATTTTCATCTTCTCTGCCGATTAAAGCCGGATTGCTGCGATAGACCGGCTGATCATAATAAAGGCGCAGCGGCCGCGGCTGATTTAAAAGCCGTGTAGCCGTAAGCCGCGCAATGGGCATGGTCGAATCCGGACGCATAACAATCAATCTGCCATGGCGATCTGTCATTTTATACATGACTTCCTGCCCAATTCCGGCCTCTGACTGCGTAAAGACATCATAGTACTCAAATCCGGGCGTCATCACCTCATGATAGCCGCGCACCCGAAAAGCTTCAGTCAGTCTCCGCTCCGCTTCACGCCGAGCAAGACATTCTTCAAACAAAAGGTCATGAGTTCCTTCCGGTGTAATTTTATGATTCTGTTTCATAGAATTCTCCTGTCACTTTAGTGTGCTACTATGATATCACATGAAATCGATAGTGTCAATCTTTTTCTCCAGTAAAGTAAGGGCTCATTACACTCAGAAAAAGGTCATTTGGCTGCTCTGAGGCAGATTCCCCATTGCGCCTGCTTCCTGCAGTTTTTCGATCACGGTTTTACTAACTTTAGAGCGTGCCTGCACATCATCCATCGAAATATAAGATCCCTCTCTTCTTGCAAGAGCAAGGGAAGCAGCAGCTGCTTCGCCTACCCCTCCGATAGAAGCAAACGGCAGACGAATCTTTCCGTTTTCGACTAAATATTTACGCGCATCGGAGTGATAAAGGTCCACCGGCAAAACTTCGATTCCGCGGGCAAGCATTTCATTCACGATCTGGAATGTATCGAAAAGTGCTTCTTCTTTTGCACTGGCCTCTTTTCCCTTCATTCGGATTTCCTGCATTTTTTGTTCTACAGCGTGTTTTCCTTTCATGACGGTCGCACCATCAAAGTCCTCTCCGCGAACAGTAAAATAAGCCGCATAATATTCCACCGGACGATGAACCTTATACCAACCAAGCCTCAGCGCCGCGATCATATAAGCGGCCGCATGCGCCTTCGGGAACATATATTTAATCTTAAAGCAGGAATCAATATACCACTGCGGCACATCGTGCTCCTTCATCGCTTTAATATGGTCTTCTGTCAAAAGTTTTGTTGCTTTGCCTTTTCGGGTGATCTCCATGATCTTAAAAGCCATTTTTGGCTCCAACCCTTTATGTAACAAATAGGTCATGATGCTGTCACGCGTTCCGATAACCTCACTGATATTGCAGGTCCCGTTTTTAATCAGATCCTGTGCATTACCCAACCAAACGTCGGTACCATGGGAAAGACCCGAAACCTGCAGAAGGTCAGAAAAAGTTCTCGGCTGAGAATCCATCAGCATTCCACGCACAAATGGAGTTCCAAGTTCCGGCATCGAAAAAGTTCCGGTCTTAGAATTAATGTCCTCTTCCGTTACTCCCAACGCTTCGGGGGAATGAAACAGACTCATCACCTGCTGATCACTCATGGTGACAGACATCACGGGGATTCCGGTATATTCTTCCAAATACCGGTAAATTGTCGGCACATCATGCCCCAGCTCGTCCAATTTACAAATGGTATCATGAATTTTATGGAAATCGAAGTGTGTCGTGATATTATCATTTTTCTGATCATTTGCTGGATGTTGAATCGGACAAAAATCATAGATTTCATATCCCTTGGGAACAACGACCATACCGCCTGGATGCTGACCGGTTGTCCTTTTTACGCCGGTACAGCCGTTAGCAAGGCGTAGTTCTTCTGTGCGATTTAAAATCAGATTTTTTTCTTCCTCATATTTTTTCACATAGCCGATCGCAGTTTTATCTGCAACAGTTGCGATCGTACCAGCTTTAAATACATGATCTTTACCGAAAAGAGTCTCTGTATAGCGGTGAGCACCCGATTGATATTCTCCGGAAAAATTCAGATCAATATCAGGGGTCTTATCGCCGTCAAATCCCAGAAACGTCTCAAAAGGAATCGTATGCCCATCGCGATTTAATGGTGTTCCGCAAACAGGGCAGTCCATTGGAGGAAGATCAAAGCCAGAAATAACACTGCCGTCCGTAATAAATTTGCTGTATTTGCAGGCAGGACAGATATAATGTGGTGCCAGCGGATTTACTTCGGAAATTCCAGACATACTCGCAACAAAGGAAGAGCCGACACTGCCACGGGAACCGACCAGATAACCATGGGCTTCGCTGTCGGCAACCAGTTTCTGGGCGGTCATATACAGCACCGAAAATCCATGTTTATTAATGGATCCAAGCTCTCGATCAAGTCTTGCCCGAACGATCTCCGGCAATGGATCACCATAAACCTGTTTTGCGCGCTTCCAACAAATTGAATTCAGCTGCTCCTCAGCACCATCAATGAATGGAGGAAAAATGCCATCTGGAATTGCACGAATTGGCTCACACAAATCAGCAATTTTATTAGGATTCGTCACAACAATTTCGTAAGCCGTC
Organism: Ruminococcaceae bacterium BL-4; assembly: GCA_902809935.1. Lineage (NCBI taxonomy): Bacteria > Bacillati > Bacillota > Clostridia > Eubacteriales > Oscillospiraceae > Ruminococcaceae bacterium BL-4. The sequence goes on from LR778134.1 coordinate 2,162,925, forward strand.
TCTTTTCCAAGATATTCAAATTCTTTGAGCATCTCTGCCGTGGTACGGTAATAAAGCGGCGCCTGATTATCTGTATCATCAAAACCCTTTGCAGCCATTAAAATCTTTCGATAAGCACCGTCTTTCGGGTCCATAAAGTGAACATCGCAAGTGGCGACAACTGGTTTATGAAGCTTTTTGCCGATCTTTATAATTGTCTTATTGTAATCCTGCAACGTTTCAATATTCGGAACACTGCCCTCCCGTACCAGAAAAGCGTTATTCCCCAATGGCTGGACTTCCAGATAATCATAAAAAGAAGCAATCTCCAAAAGTTTACTCCATGGCTGTCCGTTTTCAATGGCACGGTAAAGCTCTCCCGCTTCACAGGCGCTGCCGATCAAAAGTCCCTCCCGATGTTTGATCAGTTCGCTTTTAGGGACTCTCGGATTGCGGTAAAAATACTGCAAATGCCCCATAGAAACCAGCTTGTAAAGATTTTTAAGGCCGACATGGTTTTTGACCAGAATAATCTGATGATAGGAAGGAATCTTTTTGGGGTCGCCGCCGGCTAAAGCCATATTGATCTCGTTTACCGTCCTGCACTTAGTATCCTCTTTCAGTCTTCTAAAAAGGCGGATCAGGATCTCTCCCAGTACCGCCGCATCGTCACAGGCACGGTGATGGTTAAACGGATCTAATTTTAAATATTTTGCGACCGTATCCAACTTCACATTTTTAATATCCTTTAAAAGACTGCGGCACATCGGAACCGTATCAATATAAGGGTAGTCAAAAGTCATTTTGCTGCGCGCCGCTGCTTTTCTCAAAAAAGACGTATCAAAATCTGCATTATGAGCAACAAGCACCGCATCTGTTCCGCAGAACTCATAAAACATTTTAAGAGCTTCTGCCTCTTTTGGTGCCCCTTTTACCATCTCATCCGTAATCCCAGTAAGCTCTGTAATCTTTCCCGGGATTGGGCGTTCCGGGTCAACAAAGGTATCAAAGTTTTCGAGAACCTCTCCGTTTTTCACCCTCACAGCGCCAATTTCGGTAATCCGCTCTTCATTTGCAGAAAGTCCGGTCGTTTCCAAATCGAAGCTGATAAATTCTCCGGAAAGAGGCCGATCACTGTGACCGGTTACCGCTGGAACCAAGTCGTTGACAAAATAAGCCTCCATCCCATAGATCACCTTAATGGGATGTCCTGCTTTTTTCATATCGGCGGCAGCATTCATTGCATCCGGGAACGACTGCACAACGCCGTGATCCGTAATAGCAATCGCCGGGTGTCCCCATTCGGCTGCTCTGCGCACCAAATCTTCCGCCGAATTAACACCATCCATGCTGGACATACAAGTATGTAAATGCAGTTCCACACGCTTAACTGGTGCTTTATCTTCAACCTTAAGCTGCTTAACTGTTGCAAGGCCTCTTGGCCGCATTACAATCTCATGATCATATTTGTCGTATTCCACATCGCCTTTAATGAGAAAAGTCATGCCTTTTTTAATCGTATCCAAAGTACGACAGTTCTGCACTGCTTCAATAATTTTCAAGGTAATGGAACCGGTATAGTCTGTTACATTGATGGAATAAATTTTGCGGCTGTTGTCACGGGTCGTACGTATTTCCAGTGAAAATACTTCACCCCAAATAACACAGGAACCAATATCAGGTGACACTTTTGAAATCGGAATCGGCTTTCCTTTTGGCATGCGTCCGAAAAATTCCCGGGCAGTTTCCAAAACGATTGTCGGCATCAGTGTATCGCCTTCTCGAATCTGCGTAGAAAGTTCCACTGCCTGATGATTCATCGAGATTTCATAATCTTGCGCCTGGCGCACAAGATTTTCTCTGCGGGCAGTTTCCTGCACCTTATTCTGTTTCTCTAAATAGGCGGCACTCTCCCCATCGACATGCAGAGTGCCGCAAAATTTGATCTGAATATTTTCATGAAACTCCTCACGAATTAGGTCGCTCAGAATCCGATCCGCATGACGGGTTTTAAGCAAATTTGCGCCGCCATGTTTCAATTCGATTTTTAAAACGCCATCAGAAAGCGTTGGTACTGAATCTCTTAAACTCCCGTTAATGCTTGCTTCCCGTCGTTTTAGTTCCATGACCAGGTTCGGATAATACTCCACCGAAAAACTCGCATTTTGATAGCGCGGCTTCAATCTAGCACCGGAAAGATTCAGCTCTTTGCATGCCGAAATCTTTTTTTCCGCATGATAAAATTCTTCTCGAGGAATCGTTTCATTCATCGACAATTCTGCAGAAATAATCCGGTTTTTCGTATCAATCTGCAACCCAAGAAGTTCCCCTTTGCAAAGCGCAGGGGGAAGATCTTCACAATCAATATAATTTTCAAAAAAGCCTTGAAAGGTATTCAAATCGGTCTCATCCTTCTCTTAAAGTGCTTCAATTTCCTCCATCAGCGCATCCACCAGTTTCTCTTCCGGCACACGGCGCAAAATTTTGCCGTGCCGAAACAAAAGGCCTACGCCATTCCCACCGGCGATGCCAACGTCCGCTTCTCTTGCTTCTCCCGGTCCGTTTACTACACATCCCATCACCGCAACGGTAATTGGTTTTGTACAGTCCTGCAGCCGTTTTTCCACTTGCTCTTCGATTGCAATCAGGTCAATCTGTGTTCTTCCGCAAGTAGGACACGAAACGATTCGCGGACCCGGTTTTCCAAGGTCCAATGCTTTCAAAATATCTTTTCCCGCATAAACTTCGCGCACTGGATCTGCCGTTAACGATACTCGAATCGTATCCCCAATCCCGCGCTGCAAGAGCGAACCGATTCCAATCGCGGATTTAATAATTCCCATCCGCTCACTGCCGGCTTCCGTCACACCCAAATGAAGCGGATAATCACATTTCTGTGCACAGAGCTCATACGCTCTGATCATCGTATCCACGTCGGAAGACTTCATCGAAAGGACAATATCCTCAAACTGAAATTTTTCCAAAAGAGAAGCATGATAAAGCGCACTTTCGACCAGCGCTTCCGGAGAAGGCTTCCCATATTTTTCTAAAATATGGGGTTCCAAAGAACCGCCGTTAACACCGATCCGAATAGGAATATGCCTCTTTTTGCAGCAGTCAGCGACCGCTTTAACATTCTCATCTCCACCGATATTTCCGGGATTAATGCGAATCGCATCTACTCCAGCTTCTGCCGAAAGCAATGCCAAACGATAATCAAAATGGATATCGGCAACCAACGGGACCGACACTGCTTCTTTAATTGCAGGAATTAGCCGGACTGCTTCTTCATCCGGAATCGCTGCACGAATAATTTCACACCCGGCATCAGAAAGCTCCCTCGCCTGACGAACAGAGCCTTCCACATCATGAGCAGGGCAATTCAGCATCGACTGTACAGAAACAGGTGCACCGCCACCTACCGGCACCGTCCCAACCAATACTCTCCGTGTTTTCCTCATCTGTTATTCTTCCTTCCGAGTCATTCTGCAACAGAAAAAGGTTAACCTCCGATTCCCGTTCCATTAAAAATTCTCACCACATCATTGACGGTAATCAGCAACATGAGTGCCATCAAAAGGGAAAAGCCAACGATATTAATCCGTTCTTCTATCTTTCTATTTAAGGGCTTTCTGCGAATTTTTTCAATCAGCAAAAGCAGCAGCTTTCCACCATCCAAAGCTGGAATGGGCAGCAAATTCACGACAGCGAGGTTAACTGTAATTACCATAATGATATATAGCATGTTTTCCATTGCAAGCCGAAATCCACCGTTCTCTACACTTTGGCTTGCCACTTTTCCGATCATACTAAATGTCCCTACCGGCCCTGCAATATCTTTTAAGCCAAATCTACCCTGTGCAATTCCTGCAAGGCTCGCCCAAACCATTCGGACTGTTGAAACCGTATCATCAAAAGTTTTCGTCATAACGGTTCCAAAATTTTTCTCTACAGGCATCACATAAAAGTCCAGCATTAACACCTGCGAGCCATCCTGTGTCTGCGTTGTATGGAACTTAATATCTGAAAAATCTATCGTTTGGCCGTCTCTCTGAACCGTTAGATCAACATCATTAGGATTTGCCAGAGCCAAAGCAAAGTTCAAATCTTTCTCTGTATTCACCCAATACCCATCGATCCCTGTAATCCGGTCTCCAACTTGGAGCCCTGCCGCCTGTGTCGCAGAATTATCTTGAAAGACACTGATTGTCGTAGAAGCAAATTTCTGCTGCGGAATCAGCAAAATCATGACAAATACAAATCCTAACACCATGTTCATAATTGCCCCCATGGCAATTACTAGTGCTCGTTTCCAAATTGGCTTGTTTTCAAAAGCGTTCTCGTTATTGCTTTCCTCGTCCTCTCCCTCCATTGCGCAAAATCCCCCGATTGGGAATAGGCGCAGAGAATACTCTGTTTCTCCTTTTGTAAAATGAAAAAGCTTCGGACCCATACCGATTGCAAATTCATTTACTTGGATTCCGCAAAGCTTTGCCGTTACAAAATGGCCTCCTTCATGAATCAGGATCACCAATCCAAACAGCAGCACTGCAATGATAATGACGAGTACGGTCATTGAATGTCCCCCTTGTAAAATTAAAAATGTTGTCCGGCTTTTTCAAGTACAAACTGTCTTGCCGCCTGATCCGCTGCAAGAATTTCGTCCAGTGTAGACGACGGTACATCTTTCTGCTCTTCCAAAGCAGCCGTCACCAATTCTCCAATCTGCAAAAATCCGATCTTTCCCTGCAAGAAAAGAGAGACTGCCGCCTCATTGGCACCGTTTGCTGCAGCCGGAGCCAATCCGCCGCGATCCATAGCAACTTTACAAGCATGCAGACAAGTAAAAGTTTTCTCATCCGGCGGATAGAAAGTCAGCTTTCCTACATCTGTAAGGGAAAGCTCCTCTACAGGCCCTTCCACTCGCTTGGGATATGTAAGTGCATACTGAATTGGCAGCCGCATATCAGTAACGCCCATCTGTGCCAAAATCGCATGATCCTGAAATTCAACCATAGAATGCACAATGCTCTCCCGGTGAATCACTACTTCGATCATAGACGCCGGAACATGGAAAAGCCAGCCGGCTTCCATCATCTCTAAGCCCTTGTTCATCATAGTAGCAGAATCAATTGTCACTTTTGCACCCATTTTCCAATTTGGGTGTTTTAAAGCCATCTGTGGGGTTACGTTTTTTAGCTCTTCCGCTTTCTTTCCAAAAAACGGACCACCGGAAGCGGTTAAAAGAATCTTGCTGAGCTCTTTAGGATCCGCCGCCTGAAGGCATTGAAAGATCGCACTGTGTTCACTGTCGACCGGAATCAATTGAATTCGGCGCTGACGAACTGCATCCATCACAAGCTGACCGCCGGCTACCAGGGTTTCTTTATTGGCGAGCGCTACGTCTTTATTTGCAGCGATTGCCTGCAGCGTCGGCTTTAACCCAACCATTCCGACAACTGCATTGAGAATCAAATCCGCCTGCGGAATCGTTGCCGCCTCACACAAGCCTTCCATTCCCTGAACGACCTTAATTCCGGTATCTTTCAGTCGAACTCGAAGGTCTTTTGCGGCATGTAAATCAAAAGCCGCAACAAGTTGCGGTTTAAATTCTCGTGCCTGCTTTTCGAGCAGATCAATATTCGAATGTGCAGCAAGGGCGCAGACCGACATTCCCAGACTGCGGACAACTTCCAAAGTCTGAGTTCCAATCGATCCTGTAGAACCCAAAACAGCAATTTTTTTCATTCTATTCACCAGGTTATTCTTTCTAATTTTCTTTTAGGTATAGACAAGCGGCATAAATCTGAGCAGAATCGAAACAAATGGTGCAACAAAAATGACGCTGTCAAAACGATCAAGTATTCCGCCATGACCGGGAAGAATCTCACTGAAATCTTTAATATGGCAGCTTCTTTTAATAAGAGAAAAGCTCAAATCACCGATTACAGAAAGAGCTGAACCGCCAACTCCGATCAAAAAAAGTGTAAAATAACAAACTCTTACCTGACCAGCCCAGAAAACATCCTGGAAAAACCAGCCAGACAAAAGCAACATCCCAATTTCAAAAACAAATCCGCCAATCACACCCTCCACGGTTTTTTTCGGGCTGATATTCGGACAAAGCTTACGTTTCCCAAACCAGTTTCCTGCAAAATAGGCCCCCACATCGGCAAGCCATGCAGCAAAGATTGCAACAATCACATAAAACATTCCATGTCTTCCGCCAATATGCCGCAGTTGAATCAGCGTTTCCAAAGCAGTCGGAATCAAAAGCGCCACACTATAAAGGACCCCAACTTCTCGGAATGAAATCAGGTCATGATAAAAAATCATCGTACTAAAAAGGACAACCGTATAAAGAAAATAAGCGGTTGCCTCCTGAAGGCCCATAGAGAGGAACGGCAAAACGCAGGCAAAAATCAGAGTCGGCCAAAGGAGCATTGGCTTTTTTGAAACGCCTAATGCCAAAGCAATCTCGTACATTGATGCAGCTGAAATCAAAGCAATCGCAATATTGAGTGCCAGCGGAAAAATGGAATTAAAGATGACAACAGCACCCAAAAAAAGGATAATGATTCCCGCGGAAAATGAACGGTCTTTTAAAGAAGAAAACATGGTTTACACTCCTCCAAACCGCCGATTGCGGTGTTCATACTCCTGTAGAGCCCAATTTAAATTTCCCGGTGCAAAATCCGGCCAGAGAATATCCATCGTGACATATTCAGTATAAGCTGACTGCCACAGCAGAAAATTTGAAATCCGATGTTCTCCGCTTGGCCGGATAATCAAATCGGGATCCGGCTGTCCTGCGGTATCCATATAGGAAGAAATCAATTTTTCATCAATTTCTTCCGGAGCCAGCATTTCTTTTTGCACGTTCTCTGAGATTTTGCGAACTGCGTTGACAATTTCTGCCCGTCCACCGTAATTCATAGCAATATTAAGCACCATACCGGTACGGTCCTTACAAACTTCCCGGGTCTCTTCAATCAGCTTTTTCAAATCCGGGGAAAATTTACTGGTATCTCCGATAAAGCGCACCTTAATATCATCATCACGAAAATCCCGCAGAGAATCCTGCAGATATTTTTTAAACAGAATCATCAAGGCCCCCACTTCGTCCTGCGGGCGAGACCAATTCTCAGTCGAAAAAGCATACACCGTCAGATAGCGAATTCCAATAGAACTTGCATAGCGAGTAATCTTTTTAAAGACAGCAGCTCCGGCGGTATGCCCTGCAGAACGCGGCAGTCCCTTCTTTTCGGCCCATCGACCATTTCCATCCATGATAATGCCAAGATGCGCCGGCAGGCACTCCGGTGCCGGCGCGGCGCTTACATACTGTTTTTCCATGCGCAGTCCTCACTTGATTTTTAAAATCTAGATCTCCATGATTTCTTTTTTCTTCTTCTCAAGAAGAGTATCTATCTCTTTACAGTATTTATCCGTAAGATCCTGCATTTTTTTCTCAGCTTCTTTTAAATCGTCCTCTGTAATCTCTGTCGACTTCTTCATACTCTTTAATTTTTCCATCGCATCACGCCGAATTGAACGAATAGCAATTTTAGATTCTTCTGCCTGCTTTGCAATTTCTTTTGCCAACTCTTTGCGGCGATCCTCTGTCATCTGCGGAAAAATCAACCGAATTACTTTGCCGTCAGACTGCGGATTGATTCCAATATCAGAAGAAAGAATTGCTTTTTCAACCGCATGGCAGACCGACTGGTCCCACGGCTGAATCGTTAAAACGCGTGCTTCTGTTACTGCAACAGCCGCGAGCTGACTGATTGCAGTAGGAGTTCCATAATAATCGACCATCACTTTATTGAGCACATTTGGATTTGCACGTCCCGCGCGTATCTCTACATACTCTTCACGAAGTACGCTCAGCGTTTTCTGCATTTTAGATTCTGATTGATCCAATACCTGTTTCATAGAACTTCATCCTCCTTTACGATTGTACCGATTGGTTGGCCACAGATTGCCTTTTCAATATTATTTGGGTCTGCAATATCAAATACGCAAATTGGAATATGATTATCCCTGCAAAGAGAAGCGGCTGTGCTGTCCATAACCTTTAAATCTTTATTGAGCACATCCATATACGTTAACGTCTCAAACTTTTTGGCATCCGGATTCTTTTTGGGATCACTGTCATAGATTCCATCCACCATAGTTGCCTTTAAAATAATATCAGCGTCAATTTCGGCAGCACGCAGAGCGGCAGCAGTATCCGTAGAGAAGAACGGATTTCCGGTACCACATCCCAAAACGACAATACGGTTTTTCTCAAGATGGCGAACTGCGCGGTTACGGATATAAGGCTCTGCAATCTCCTGCATAGCGATTGCTGTTTGTACACGAACCGCTACCCCCAACTGCTCCAAAGCATCTGCAACCCCCAATGCATTGATTGCAGTCGCCAACATTCCCATATGGTCAGCTCTAGTACGGTCCATCTTTCCGCTGGAGCGGCCGCGCCAAAAATTACCGCCGCCTACAACAATAGCAATTTGCACCCCCATCAAAGAACAAGTTTTGATTGGGCGGCAAATTTTAAGGACCGTATCAAAATCAATTCCGTGTCCCGCATCTCCAGCGAGGGATTCCCCGCTTAGCTTTAAAAGAACGCGTTTATATTTTGGCTGCATTTTTAACACTCCTATTTTTTGTATTTCAGCAGGTCATACTTTTTTATATTTTACAATATGTGGCCCGGCTTGTAAAGACTTTTACCTCATCCGGTTAAAATTACGTTTGTTTTGAAAAGCTGGAACACTTTTTTGATCAATTGCATAGACTGGGAATAAACGAAACAGCAAGGAGGTCATTTTATGCTGACTGCACTCTTCGGCGGCATCTTGTCCGGGATCCTTTTTCTGGTTCTTCACGTTACAGGCAACGGAACATTTCCAAGAGCACTCTCTTATGCAGAAGAGCAAGACTGCCTCAAAAGGATGGCGCAGGGAGATCCCAGCGCCCGGCAAAAACTAATCGAACATAATCTTCGTCTGGTCGCACATATTATCAAAAAGTACTACAGCAGTTCTGCGGATCAAGATGATTTGATTTCCATTGGCACAATCGGCCTCATTAAAGCGATCAATACTTTTAAGCCGGAAAAAGGGATTAAACTTTCAAGTTACGCCGCAAGATGTGTAGAAAATGAAATTTTAATGTATTTTCGTTCTCTTCGAAAAACTGCCCAGGACATCTCCATGAACGAACCCATTGACAGTGACAAAGACGGTGGTCAACTGACTTTGTGCGACGTAATGGCTTCCGACCACAGCATTGCAGAAGACCTCGACGGAAAGATGCAATCAGAACAGCTTCACGCTTACATAAAGAAAGCTTTAACCCCGCGGGAACAAACGATCGTCTGCCTGCGGTACGGCCTCCAGAACCACAAGCCGCTGACACAGCGGGAAGTCGCTAAAAGGCTGGGAATTTCAAGAAGTTATGTCAGCCGCATTGAAAAAAAAGCACTGGAAAAACTAAAATCTCGATTTGAAGAAGTTGGCATCAAAAGTTAAAACGGTCTGTTGACCCGCTTAAAATTGCCGGGTCAACAGACCGTTTCTCGTTTTAATACTCCCCATTCTTTTCCAGATACTGTTCCATTTTTTTCAGGCGTTCTTCATTCTGCTTTTTATTGTGTGCACTAAGAAGCCCTACTAGTATCTCAAGATTCATTTCAAGGCTAGCATAAGAATTATAAAAAGAAAAGTTTTCGCCGCTGCTGACCAATACGACCGCCGCTCCCTGTGCAATCGGAGAAGCATAGCTGTCCGTCATTGCAATCACTTTTGTATGTGCTTCCTTCGCCATTTTCACTGCAAAAATAGTAGAATTTGAATATCTCTCAAAGGCGATTGCAACAAGCACATCCTTCTCATTTAAATCCGACAGAGTATCCACCATTGGCAAAGTCCCATTAACGACCTGAACGTGGGGGCGAATACAGGAAAGCATCACTCCAAACGACTGCGCAAATCCAGCAACGCACCGATGTCCGACTACAAAAATTCGTTTTGCATTTAAGAGGAGATTCGCCCCTTCAATCAATCGGCTGCTTTCGATCTGTTGATCCCTTTGTATATTTGCAATGATATTCTGACGAATCGCAGCAATTCTCTGCTCATCCGTTAAATTTTCGTACTGCCCAATTTTTTCATAGGGAATCTTCACCCCTGCACGCTTTTTACACAGTTCCTCCTGCATCACGCGTTTCAGCTGAGAGAAACTCTCAAATCCAAGCTTTGCAGAAAGCCGTACCACACAACTCGGACTAACTTTAAGCTTCTGTGCAATTTCTCCGGAAGTCTCAAAGCAGCAATAAGTTTCTTTATTTTGAAGCAGATAGTCTAAAACCTTTTTATCCTTTGCTGTTAGCTTTGCTTTTAATGCTCTTTCTTCTATTAAATCCAGCATGCAGAAAGCACATCCTTCCTCTTTTTAATTCTATTTTATTCCCTGTTTAGAAGCTCTGTCAATAAAAATTTGATTTTATTCATTCAAATCGTATTATTTTTGATTGACAAAAATCCATTGATCGGTCATAATATATTTTATCATAGATTAATTCGGAGAGAAGAAATAATATGACACGTGATATGACCACTGGAAGTATTCCAAAACACATGCTTGTCTATGCGGTTCCACTGCTGTTCGGAAATATTTTTCAGCAGCTTTACCATACCGTAGATTCTATTGTGGTTGGAAAATACAACGGCAAAGAATCATTGGCTGCAATCGGTGCAGCAGGTCCTATTATGAATATTCTTCTATTTATTATTGTCGGTCTTTCGATGGGTGCTTCTATTCTGATGGCAGAACAGTTCGGTGCAAAAGATTATCCGCGGCTTCGTCGGGAACTTTCCACTTCGCTGATTGCTGGAATTGCTTTTACTTTAGTAATTTCTATTATTTCTGTTTTTGCAGCACCACTTTTTCTCATATGGACCAATACCCCTGCCGATATTTTAGAGGAAAGCACCCGCTATCTTCGGATTGTCTCTGCAGGCATGCTGTTTTCCTGTATTTATAATGTTTTTGCTGCGGCACTGCGTTCTGTAGGGGACTCTCGCACCCCGCTGCTTGTGCTGATTATGACCTCTCTCTTAAATATTGCTTTAGATGTCTGGTTTGTCGGTTATCTTGGACTTGGCCTAGAAGGAGCTGCGTGGGCCACCATATTTTCTCAGGCAATTTCTTCCGTCGTGCTGACACTCTACATTCATATCAAAGTTCCGTTGCTCCGACTCTCAAAGCAGACCCTCAAAATAGATTTTTCTTTGCTGAAGACGACTACCAGTTACGGCACTACCTCTGCAGTACAGCAAACCGTCGTTTATCTTGGCCGAGTCTTGGTGCAGTCGGCTGTCAACTCTCTCGGTGTTGATTCCATGGCAGCTTTTAATGCCGCCTTTAATTTGGACAGTTTTGCGATCTCTCCCGGCGATGCATTGGCGGCTTCTGTTACAACGATTGTTGCACAGAATCGTGGAGCAAAAAAATATGATCGAGTTCCAAAAGGATTTCATAGTGGATTAATAATCGGCATTTTCTATACATTGCTTGTCGCCGCTGTTGTCTATTGTTTTCCGGAAATTTTAATGGGACTTTTCCTAAACGGCGGAGATACCAATATCATTCAAATGGGTTCTGGTTATTTGCGGTCAATGGCGGCTTTTTATCTGGCAACCGCTTTTACCCAGACCATGCAGGGCTTGTTCCGTGGATTAGGACGTCTAGATGTAACATTGTTGGGTTCGTTAATTCAAATTGGGATCCGTGTTTTAATTACTTATTTGATGATTTATACACTTGGAATCAATGCGGTTGCCATCGGCACCGGAATCGGTTGGCTCTGCATGATTGTTTACGAAACAATTGTCTGGGTTCGCTATAAGCGCTATGAACTTTCGGCTCAGGAAAATTCTGAAAAAGACGAAAAAGAATCCGAAGAAAAATTTAAAGCATAAATTTAAAGCATAATAAAATAAAATTTAAAACAGCAAAGCATAATAAAGAAGGCTAAAAATTTCTTTTTGTTCTTTGCTGTTTCTTTATTATTATATTATAAAATACAAATTTTTCCGCCATTTTGTTACTTTATGCCAGCTGCTGAGAGCAATACATATTTTAAAATTCATGAGCCACCCTAAAAAAGGAAATGGAGGCGGTTCATGATGAAAGAAAACATTTTGCTCTTCTGCACGGGAAGCACACTTTATCCCGCTCTAGAGGTTCTTTATCGCGGTCACAGTGATTTTTCAATGGGAGTTGCAGGAGGAGTCTGCATGTGTCTCATCAATCGGGTATGCAACCAAGATCTTGGAAAAAAGTCTCTTCTGATCCGCTGCTGTGCAGGCGGTGCAACTATTACTACGGTAGAATTTTTCACTGGACTCATCGTAAATATTGGCATGGGCCGCTCCGTTTGGGATTATTCCAGTCTTCCCCTCAATTTTCTTGGACAAATCTGCCCCCTCTACTCCGGAATTTGGGCTCTGCTTTCTTTGCCTGCAATGGGGATTTGTGACGGGATTTTTCGACTTCTTTCTAAGATCCATCTTCCCTCTAAATAAGGCTTGTAATTTTTTTTAAAATAAGGTATAATAAATTTCCAAATCATATATCATATCAATCTGGCAGCAAGGCAGAAAACCGTGCGCTGGGATATGCAGACGGGCGGGCCCTGTACGACGCAGCGCCGCGAACCATGTCAGGCGGGGAACCGAGCAGCATTAAGCGGAGTTGCCGCGTGCGATGCAGGAAAGTCTGTCCGTCTGTATATCCGAGTTCATGGACCGCAGAAATTCTGCGGCTGCCTTGCTTTTTGATTTTATTGTTTTAAAAAGGGGGGATGTTCTGTGTATCAGGTGCTATACCGCAAATGGAGACCGCGTGTCTTTTCAGATGTAGTCGGTCAACCTCAAGTAACAGAAACGCTTAAAAACGAACTTAAAACCGGCAGAATTTCCCATGCCTACCTCTTTACCGGCTCCCGCGGCACCGGAAAAACCACCTGTGCAAAGATCCTAGCAAAGGCGGTCAACTGCCTTAACCTAAAAGATGGAGACCCCTGCGGTGAATGTGAAATCTGCCGCGGAATCTCAGACGGCACCGTGATGGATATTGTAGAAATCGATGCTGCCAGCAATAACGGTGTCGACAATATCCGGGCTCTGCGGGAAGAAGCGAATTTTACCCCCGCTGCCGCCAAATATCGTGTTTACATCATCGATGAAGTTCACATGCTTTCTGTAGGCGCTTTTAATGCATTATTAAAGACATTGGAAGAACCTCCCGCCCATGTGATCTTTATTTTAGCAACAACAGAAGTGCATAAACTTCCTGCAACTATTCTTTCCCGCTGCCAGCGATTTGATTTCCGCCGCATTCCGGCAGAAGATATCGCAAAACGGCTTCAGTATGTAACCGAGCAGGAAGGCGGTTCGCTCGATCCGGAAGCCGGTATGCTTTTAGCAAGGCTTGCGGATGGAGCACTGCGCGATGCACTCTCTCTTCTTGATCAGTGCCTTGGAAGAAGCCGCGAAATCACTGTACAAGTTGTCAATGAAACAGCCGGGCTTGCTGGAAGAGAGCATCTCTTTGCGCTTGCAGATGCAGTCCAAAATAGAGACAGCAGCAGCGCTCTGCAGACGATTGACGAGCTTTACCGCGGCGGCAAAGACATGGCACGGCTCTGTGAAGAATTTTCCTCTCACCTGCGCGGCATGATGCTGATTAAAACGATGAAAAATGCACGCTCCATTTTGGCGGTAACAGAAGAAGAGTGGAATTTGATGCAAGAACAGGCATTAAAGATGCCCCTTCCCACGCTGCTGCACGGGTTAGATGTTCTTCAGGAAACTCTTGATAAAATGTACCGCGGCGGGGATCGCCGCATTGAGATGGAAATGGCCATGGTTCGCCTAACTTCTCCGGAATTAGATGACAGCAAATCATCCATTTTACGGCGCCTTGATCATCTGGAAAAAGGAAAGCCACGCAAAGCAGTAGTGGAAAATACAGAACCAGCTGCCGATTTTACTTCGCCGATTGCGCAGGAAGCACCCAGCAAAATGGAAAAAGAATCTATTCCTGAAGTTTTAACTGCTTCTTCCCCTATCGCCGAAAAAATCAAAGAACCCCCAAAGCACAAAAGTCCCGTATCAGTTAAGGCTTCAACAAAAGATTCTGAACAAATTTTTAAAAATATACAACCATTTTCAGAATGGCCTGAGGTCCTGGAAGCTCTTAAAACATATTCCCGCACAATCGCTGCCGCTTTTAATGGTTCTACCGCTTATTTAAGCGGAGGCTACGTTTTGATCGACGCCAAAAACGAGATGGCTTTTAAGCTGCTTCGGGAATCCAGTCAGCGGGATCATATGAGAGAAGCCATTCAGAATATTACTGGAAAAGTTTATCGGTTGGGCCCTTATCGGCCCAGTGGAGATTCTGAAAAAGCAAAATCTGAAGACCCTTTGATTACTCTAGCTCAAAAAGCACAAAATGCAGGAATTGAAGTTACCGAAAAGTAAAAAATCGAATTACATAAACGGAGGTTTTTACCTATGAAAGCAAGATTACCGGAAGGTTATGGAAAAGGTGCAGGCAATCTGCAGCAAATCGCACGCCAAGCACAAAAGCTACAGGAACAGATGGACGAATTAACTACAGAGCTTGAAGCAAAAGAATATTCCGCTACCTCCGGTGGGGATGCTGTTAAAGCAACTGCTACCGGTAAATTAGAAATTACCGGTCTGGAAATCAAACCTGAAGTGATCGATCCAGAAGACGCTGAAATGTTATCCGACCTTGTTACTGCCGCTGTAAATGAAGCGCTGCGTGCTGCCGTAAAGGATAAGAATGAGCGCATGGAAGCACTTTCGGGCGGACTGAACGTTCCGGGGATGTTTTAATGCCTTCCTATAATGTTGCGCCGCTTTCCCGCCTAATTGAACAATTTGAACGCCTGCCGGGAATCGGACACAAAAGTGCCCAGCGGCTTGCATATCATGTATTGGGCATGAAAGATGACGAAGCAAAAGCTTTTGCAAATGCCATTTTAGAAGCCCACGAAAAAATTCATTACTGCAAAATCTGCTGCAACCTGACTGATCAGGAACTTTGTCCTGTTTGTCGAGAAGAAGGGCGAGATCATTCCATCATCTGTGTTGTGGAAGACCCACGGGATGTCATTGCACTGGAACGCACCCATGAATTTCGGGCAATGTACCATGTTCTGCATGGAGCAATCTCCCCTCTCTCCGGAGTCGGGCCTGAGCAGCTCTGTATTAAAGAACTTTTGGCTCGTGTAAAAGATCCGAAAGTAAAAGAAGTGATCATGGCCACCAACCCAACCGTGGAAGGAGAAGCAACCGCAATGTATATTTCGCGGCTCTTAAAGCCCATGGGAATCAAGGTAACCAGACTTGCCTATGGAATTCCGGTAGGCGGTGATCTTGAATATGCAGATGAAGTTACGCTTTCCCGTGCATTGGAAGGACGAAGCGAGCTTTAATCTATCAAAAGGAGGTCTTTTCGTTGAAAAAGCAAGAAAATTTTAAAACAATCGCCCGAAACAAAAAGGCCTATCATGATTATTTCGTTGAAGAAAGCATGGAAACTGGAATCGAGCTGCTCGGCACCGAAGTAAAATCCTTACGAAATGGGCAATGCAATTTAAAAGACGCATGGTGTTCTATCTCGGAAGGAGAACTACTTCTCAACGGCATGCACATCAGTCCTTATGAACACGGCAATATTTTCAACCGTGATCCTATGCGGGTCCGCAAGCTTTTAATGCACAAAAAAGAGATTTTAAGGCTTTTTGGTCTGATGAAACAGCAAGGATACACCTTAATTCCTCTTTCGCTTTATTTTAAAGGAAGCCGTGTTAAAGTGCAGGTTGGACTTTGCCGCGGCAAAAAGCTTTATGATAAGCGGGAAGATCTTGCCAAGAAAGCTGCCAAGCGCGATATGGAACGCGCAATAAAAACTGATATTCGTTCATGAATTTTTCATGTAAAAATGAGAAATCTATGATATGATGATCTTAAGTCTTGATAATCAATCAAGACTCCTCATGGGGGCGTAAAGGTTTCGACGGGGATTGTGAACCATAGTAAGCGAGCAGCGAGGCGGGACCGCTTTAAAAGCAGCACTTTTAAATTTAGTTGAGAAATCTTCTAATAACAACAACTATGGCTATGCCATGGCTGTTGCAGCTTAATTAATATAAGCTGCTGTCCTCTCTGAAAATACCGCGGTTCAGAATTGGGCATCATTTAGCGGTGAACGTGAATCGGGTAATGCCTTTTATCCGGTCATGAAGTAAAGGCTACCAAAGCTTTGAGCCTGCCGTCCGGCGCAAGGCTGAGGGAATTTTAAAAGAATGGATACGCTCGTAGAAAGCTCTGGGGAACGATTTTCGGACAGGGGTCCGACTCCCCTCGCCTCCACCATGATAAAAAGCATAGATTCCTGAATAAGGGATCTATGCTTTTTTTATGGATGTCTTTCATGCTTTTCTAATTTACTCCGACAACTTTTTGGTATCACCACATTGAAAAAGTCTCTGAGTGAGAACACCGTAATGCAGGTGGGAAAGCTTGACAAATTCGGTTAGCAGAAGTAAACTGAGGATGCGAATAGTTAGCTGAATCTAATTATAAACAGGAAATCAGATGCAGCTCCTGCTAGTATGACGGAACAGTATTTGAAGGCCAAGCGCAAGGAATTGTAAGGAGAAACAACTAAATGAAATATGATATTTATGCCAAAATTATGTGGGCATTGCTCAAAAATGATTTTACTAAGGAACTTTCCTGTTTCCTAAGCGAAGAGGATTCTAAAGCAATCATGGTAAAAGGTAAGCAGGAGTACCGCAAAATTATCGAGAGGACAGACGGCATCGGTGGCATGAAAAGGAATCCGATGACCATGAACCTGATTAACTGCTCTATGCTGATTGCTGTATACAAAGCTTCCAAAGAAAAGATTACGGCAGATCAGATGGGACAGATTTACGTGAATGCTTTATCTGGCAATGCTATTGTAAGAAAATTTTCAAAGAAAGACTGCTTCAACGCCGATTGGCAGAAAAAGCGCAACGAAATTGCTCTTGAATCGCAGAAACGTGAATTCTCCAACGATTGGGTAAGTGAATTCCGACCGGGAAAAAATGTTAATGAATACGGCATCAATTTTTATGAATGCGGTATCTGTAAATTGTGCAAGCAGGAAAATTGCTTTGAACTTGCTTCCCAGATGTGTAAATTTGACTACATCATGGCAGAAGCAATGGGTGCAGAATTAACCCGAACAAAAACGATTGCAGGCGGCGATCAACTATGCGATTTTTTTTACAGAAAAAAGCAATAATGCTGCAACAATTTACGCTTGACAATGTCTCATTTACTAAGGCATAGTAACATCACCAACATTTCATTTACAAAATAAACGTATTCGGATTTCGCACGTTCGCCTCCACCAGACTTTTTTACTGAAACTATTTCGCTCGCGTTTTCATCTTGCATCTTTTATGACCTAACTTTTCAATTAAAATCTCCGAAGCCCACATTTTTGTAGCCTTCGGAGATTTTTTACGTCTATCTCTATTTTTAAGTCTCTTTTTAACCTGTTAATGAATTTCTGATAATTTGATATTGTTTACTTGCAATGTCCCTGATACCACTGCATTCTGCAATGCACTATATACTGCATTGATCAAGCCGGCTGATGAAAAAGTTGCTCCGGTAACAGCATCTACTTGCAACGATTGCTGTCCTATAATTTTATCAAGTAGGCTTTTGGCTTCATCAAAATATCGATCTGTATCACTTTTACTAATTACATCAATTGCTGTGACCTGACCATTTTTCACGGTAACGGCAACCGTAATTGTCCCCTTATATCCGTCGGCAGTTCCCTGATAAACGCCATCTTTTAACTGAGCACCTGAAAATGTAACGATATTGGCACTCGTATCGCTCGATGTTGTTTTAGCTTGTTCACTAGTCTGTTCGTTAGTTTGTTCACTATTACTGCTCACTCTGCTCGACTCTGTGACTGCCGGTGCGTGTTGGCTGTTTCCAAACAAGCGTTTGGGAAGTCGAATTCCAACATCATATATGTGTAATACAAGAAGTACAATCATGGCAACTGTAGCTATTCTATGAGCAATCATCCATTTCCGTTTCATTTTTTTGCGCAGCAAATAGGTTAAAGCTAAAATAAGAGTAAGAACATAGCATACCGTCCCCCAGTTAAATGTAAACAAAACCGAAGCCGGCTCAAAATTTGCCAATGTAGCCGAAGCAGGATTCCCTGCGAGAATCCCATGGATACCTCCTACAATAATCAGCAAAGTTCCAAACGGAATATGAATTTTATGAAAAAAAGTATTTAATTTTTTATTTCGGCTAATGCGTGCAATATACCTTAAAACAGTCATAATCGTGAGTATTACAGCAATCCATGCAAGAATTAAGCTAATAAGCATTGTTATATTCTCCCAGTTTATATTTGATTTTTTCTTTTATTTTGTATATAATATCACAATTCTGCCTAAAAAACAACTGATTTTTTATTTGTTGTCAAAAATAAAATCCGCGCCGACAAAAAGTCAGCACGGATTTCTATCCCTTATGATTGTCTTTTAACGATGCCCAAGTCAAAATTTTAAACGCTTAACGATTCAAAAGCCAGATCCCGGCGCTTAAGTAAGCCGCAAAAGTAATCCAAATAAAATATGGAATCTGCAGCTGTGCCGCAAGTTTATTGATTTTACGAAATTCTGTCAGCATAAACAATACCGATACCCAAAGCAAAAGGAGCCAAATAAACGCAAACAGATAATTTCGCAGATTAAAGAAGATTATTGTCCAAAAGAAGTTTATTGCCAACTGTATTCCATAAATCCAGAGAGCCCGATTCTTTTCTTCATAGTCAGCAGTATATATCATATAAGCGGAAATGCCCATCAAAATATATAGCACCGTCCATACAATCGGAAAGAGGGATCCAGGAGGCGCGAGTGGAGGTTTTTTTATATTTTGAAAAATAAAAGTATTGCTCTGGGTCAAAAAGCCTGAAACAGCTCCTGTTCCAACACTAATCAACAAGCTAATGATTAAAGGCTTCCAACGAATATATAGCGTTTTTGATTTCATAAAAGTCCCCTCCCAACATCATAAAGAATATATGCAATTTATTTCTAAAATATTAATGTAACTAAAATATTATTAAAGGAAGGCAGAGTTTTATTTACTCTGCCTTCCTTTTCCCCTAACGCTTCGTATTAGGTCCAAGAGCCACTTTTTTGGTATTGTGCTCTTCATTTTGATTTTTAACATGAGTCGATCGATTAGGGTTTTTCGTATTTTCCGCATTGCTTTTTAAATCTGTTTTATTTTTTCCTTTCTCCATAAGGTTTCACCTCTTTATCGTAATTAGTATAACCAAAAGCTCTATTTTTTACGATAAAAAAACAAACGGGAACTTCTGAAGAAACAACCGTTTAAAAACAGCAACACAGATCAAAACAAATTGCTTTGATTTTTAATCAACTTTTCTTCTATCTAAAATTTTACGCACAATGATACAAAGAAGCATAGTCGCCACTGTATCCGGCAAAGTACACCCAACCGGAATATCAACCGTCATAAGGAATCGATAAAAAACGAATCCAGCAATCCATATGATTCCATTGACCGTATCCAGTCTGCTTTCTCCACAATTTCGTTTCAGTATAAAATAATCCGCAATCTGCACGGCAATCATCGGAACAAACACGGACCCAATCAGATAAAGAAAATCGGTAATATTATCCATTGGGAACAAAATTGCACAAACAGTTCCGATCACTGCAACAACCATGGCAGCATGCTTTCCATTTATCTTTTTTGACAATGTTTCCGCGGATATTCCTGCACTCCACGCATCCAGAAAAGTAGTCGTCACGGTAGATAAAATTAAAATGAGCAGTGCTGCTATCCCAAGCCCTGCTTTCACCATAATAGAAGCAATATCTGATTTGCCGGTGAAAATTGCTGCTCCCATTCCAATGACATACATCCAGCAACTCACAAAGGCATAAGTAAGCGTACTCACCAAAGTTGCCGAAAACGGTTTCTCGGCTTCGCGCGTATAATCCGAAATCAACGGAAGCCACGAAAGAGGCATTGCTACAGCAAGTTCAACGGCCGCTCCAAAAGTAATCGTTTCCGTTGATTCTGCTGACGGAAACTGATTCTGAAAAATCACGAAGCACAAAACGATCGTTAAAATAAAGAGTGCTGCCATCGCAATTTTGTTGATCCAGCCAAGATTTTCAATTCCAACAGTGATCCACACAAGAATCAGCCCGCCGATGACAACACACCACACCCATGCTCCGGAACCGACAACTCCATTTGCCGCCAAGGCACCATCATAGATCATAATCGCTGTCCAGCCGACCAACTGCAGAATATTTAAAGCTGCAAAAAACGATCCGCCGATTTTTCCAAAACTCAGCCCGACGGTCCCCATTGCACTTCGTTTGCTGCGTCCGCCAATCAATCCTGCAAAAAACAGCATGCTGCAGCCAATCACATGGCCAATGATAATCGCGAGCAGTCCCTTTAAAAATCCCAGCGGCGCAAAATAGGTGCCGGTCAAAATTTCTGCAATAGAAACTCCAGCACCAAACCAAATTAAACTATTTTGGAAAGTCGAAGTTTTCTTCATCAGGCCTTCTCCTCTCGGTAAGCAGACTGTAGGTCGAAGGCATGATCCATTGGGCCGCTTCCCTTTCCAAGATTCAGCATCGCACTAAGCGCACCGGAAAGATAAGTCTTCGCTTTGCTGACCGATTGATTCAAATCATATCCTTTTGCGAGATTTGCTGCAATCGCACTTGAGAGCGTACAACCTGTTCCGTGGGTATTCGGATTGTTGATTCGTTTCCCCTTAAACCACTGATATTCACCGTTCCGATATAAAAGATCATTGGCATCATTTAATCGATGTCCGCCTTTGCACAACACAGCGCATGAATAAGTTTCACTGATCATTTTTGCAGCCGTTACCATCTCCTGAGGAGATGAAATCTTTTGTCCCGAAAGAGTCTCTGCTTCTGGAATATTCGGAGTTAATACAGTTGCAAGCGGCAGAAGTTTTGCTTTCAAAGTGGCCACTGCATCATCTGAAATCAGCTTTGAGCCGCTCGTAGATACCATAACAGGATCAACTACAATTTTCTGAGCTTTATAAAACTGCAGCCGCTCGGCAATCACTTCAATCAGAGCAGAAGAAGCTACCATCCCAATTTTTACGGCATCAGGCCGTATATCCGTAAAGATGCTGTCTATCTGTTTCTTCAAAAACTCAGGACTTACTTCAAAAATTCCCTGTACGCCGGTTGTGTTCTGGGCTGTCAAAGCCGTAATTGCGCTCATGGCAAATACGCCATTTAGCGTCATAGTTTTGATATCCGCTTGAATACCGGCGCCTCCGCTGGAATCGCTTCCGGCGATTGTTAATGCTGTTCTCATCATAACTCTCCTTTTCAGCGTTAATTTTATTGAGCGACAAAAGGTGGTGCCCCCGGTTTGCCGCTATTTATTATTTTAGAAATTTTGCTGCAAATGAATCAAAATCTCTAAAATTTCTAATGTAATAATCGCAAATGCTCTCTAGTCTCTGCTGGTCATCACGACTTACTTCGTCGTATACGCCCACGGTACAAAATCCCGCCGCTTTTGCCGTTTTAGCGGCATACAGCGCATCTTCAAATACCAGTGTCTCCATCGGAGCGGTCCTAATCTTTTCGGCAGCTTTGAGATAAATATCAGGTCTGTCTTTTCCCGCTCCCACCTCAGCATCGGTCATCACGAAGTCAAAATCATTCAGAATTCCACAGCGTAAAAGTGCAGCCTCGGCAAGTTCCCGTTCGGTTACAGTTGCTAAAACGAGTTTAATGTTCCTTTTGGCCAGCTGTTTTAAAAATTCCGGTACATCTGCTTTTAGCGCCGCACGCTTCTGATAAAATTCCCTTACCGTCCCATTAATTCCTTCTATAATTTTCTCAGGGGTAAACGGTAACGAATAAGTATGTTTTAAATATTCCGCTGCCTGCCCCATGGTCATACAAAATAATTTCTTTCCAAGAGAAGGCTCAGCCTGCACATTAAGGCCTTTTAGATAAATTTTTCCGGCATCATTCCAGAAGGGCATTGTATCAAGCAGCGTTCCGTCCATATCAAAAATTGCTCCGCGTATCATAATTCCAGAGCCTTTCTGACTGCGTTTTTAAGCGTTTTTGTTGCCTCTTCAATCTCCGGCTGCGCAAAAATCGCACTGACAACAGCCACTCCATCAATACGACTGCCTTTGAGTTCTAAAACATTCTGCGCGGTGATTCCGCCGATCGCAATCACAGGGATTGATACGGCACTGCAGATTGCCTTGAGTGTCTCATAGCTCACATTGTCTGCATCCTTCTTTGTACCGGTAGAAAACACCGCCCCTACCCCTAAGTAATCTGCGCCTTGCTTTTGGGCAATAATTGCTTCTTCCACTGTCTCTGCAGATACTCCGAGGATCTTATCAGGTCCCAACTTTCTTCGTACAATCCCTGCATTCATATCACTTTGACCAACATGAACTCCATCTGCATTGACCTCAACGGCGAGATCTACATTATCGTCCAACACAAAAGGGACTTTATATTTTTGACAGAGCTTTTTCATCTCCAATGCTTCTGTACGAAAGTCGTCTTTCCCAAGCATCTTTTCCCGAAGCTGCAAAAAGGTTGCTCCGCCTTTTAAAGCCTTTTCTGCCTGACTTAAAAGTGTCTCCCCATTTAGCCATCTGCGATCTGTTACGGCATACAAAAGCAAACTTGCTTTATCGAATTTCATATTTTGCTCCCTCTTCTAATTTTTCTCCTGTCATTTGGCAGACCGCATCAATAATCCGATTGCGGTAAGTGGAATTCCCATCGCTCGGCAGCATATTTTTCCAGCCTATTTCTCCAGAAAGTCCCATCATGCATACTGCTGCCGCTGCTGCATCTAATTTCTGCTCTTTATTTGCTACAAGAAATGCGGTCATTATCCCCGAAAGCTGACATCCGGTTCCCGTGATACGACTCATTTCCGGTCTGCCATTTCGAATCACATAACAGCGTTTTCCATCGCTTACTAGGTCAATGGCTCCGGTAACAGCAACAATGCAGTCAAACTGTGCGGCAAAAGATTTTACCATCTCCACAGCCGAATCAAGATTTTGTTCCGTTACCGCATCCACAGAATTGGCATCCACGCCTCTTGTAGTGCTGCCTCCTAAATAAAGTGCTTTGATTTCTGAGATATTGCCCCGCACCGCATCAAAGTGAATCTGTTTTAATAGCGCCGACGCAGTATTTGTTCTAAGAGAACTGGCACCGGCACCAACTGGGTCCAAAAGGACAATATGTTTTAATTCATTGGCTTTTTTGCCCGCTAAAAACATAGAAGAAATTGTATTGTGATTCAGCGTTCCAATGTTGATGTTCAGCCCTCCGCAGATCGAAGTAATTTCTTCAACTTCGCCTTCATCATCAGACATAATTGGAGAACCTCCGCAGGCAAGCAATACATTTGCCACATCATTTACCGTGACATAATTTGTAATATTATGAATAAGCGGAGTGTTTTTTCTGACATTGCCAAGCATCGTTTTCATTGTGCCGTTCATATAATTTGCCTCTTTCTTTATGGTTTTGGGAAAATGGACAAAAGAAAAGCAGTACCTGCAAAAAAGGGTACTGCCACATAAAGCATTCTGTACATGTCCCTACGTTGGCATTACCCAAATCAGGTTCTAGGGTCTAAGCGAATCTGCTTACTCTCAGCCCACTTTATTGAGCTCCCCTTTTATTTCGTTAGAATAATAACACATATTTTGTCAAAATACAAGTTTTTCGAAATGCAGCCATTTTTTATCATACAAAATTTACCAAAAAGCACGAGGTTTTTCTTTCAAAAGCAATTGAAATCAGTTATAATAATCAAAAAGGAAAAATCAAAATTGAGTTTAATTTTCAAAGAATTCCAGGTGATGAAAATATGACACAAGTTGTCGCCGCACTGATTTGGAACAAAACCCGATTGATGATCTGCCAGCGGCCTAAAAATAAAGCACGGGGACTACTTTGGGAATTTGTCGGTGGAAAAGTAGAGCCGGGAGAAACAAAACCGCAGGCACTCATCCGCGAATGTCGGGAAGAACTTGCAATTACAGTTTGCGTTGGCGAGCAGTTTATGGAAACCACGCATTCCTATCCGGATATGACAATTCATTTGACATTGTTCTCCTGCACCATAAAAGAGGGTACCCCGAAGCTTTTAGAACACAATGATCTTCGTTGGATTACTCCGGAGGAAATAACCGGTTTTTCATTCTGCCCGGCAGACCAGCCAATTTTGAAAAGGATCATGGAGGAAAACAAAAAATGAAGGATTCCGAAACCGAAGTACAGTCTGAGCTTTTTAAAATGCAGGATCTAAAATATAGAGACTTTCAGGCAAAGCTGACTCCAACGATCAAAAAAGAAACGATCATCGGTGTGCGCACTCCACAGCTTCGAAAATTTGCCGCAGCGTTTTCTAAACAGCCAGAGGCTGAAGTGTTTTTGAAAACCCTTCCTCACAAATATTACGAAGAAAACAATCTGCATGGATTTTTGATTGAGCGAATGAAAGACTATGAATCCTGTATCCGCGCATTAGATGATTTTCTTCCCTATGTAGACAACTGGGCAACCTGTGACTTAATGACCCCTAAAATTTTTAAAAAACATCTAACAGAATTACTCTGTCAGATCAAAAAATGGATTCAATCGGACCAAACTTATACGATTCGTTTCGGGATTGAAATGCTGATGAGCTTTTATCTGGATGACAAATTCCAGCCGGAATATCTCGAATTGCCGGCTAAAATAAAATCGCAGGAATATTATGTAAACATGATGATTGCATGGTATTTTGCAACTGCACTTGCAAAACAGTACAAAGCGACTCTCCCCTATCTTGAACAGTACAGACTGGAATCATGGACACATAACAAAGCAATTCAAAAAGCTGTTGAGAGTTACCGAATCACAGATGAACAGAAAGCTTATCTGCGAACGTTGAAAGTAAAACTACCTAAAAAGTCAGGAGGAATCTAAGATGGATGCAATTGTGTATACTTCAAACTCTGGATTTACAAAAGAATATGCTGAAATGATGAGCCAAAAAATCGATCTTCCAGTATTTTCACTCACAGAAGCAGAAAGCACATTAAAATCCGGCGCTGAAATTCTTTATTTTGGTTGGCTGATGGCAGGTTCTGTTAAAGGCTATTCAGACGCTTGCAAAAAATATAAAGTTCGTGCTGTGTGTGCGGTCGGAATGGGAAAAAGCGGTTCGCAGATGGAGGATGTTAAAAAGCATAACCATCTCCCGGAAGGACTGCCCCTCTTTACTCTACAAGGTGGATTTGATTTAAATCGCCTGCACGGTATTTATAAATTTATGATGAATACCATGATAAAAGTGGTTGGGAAAAAACTTTCCGCCAAACAGGATAAAACACCTGATGAAGAAGACATGCTTGATTTGATGCTGCACGGCGGCGACCGAGTCAGCTTGGAAAATCTAACTCCAGTTCTAAATTGGTATCAATCAGCCTAAATTCTTTCCAATTTCTGCACTTCTTTATATTTTTATAAACTTTTAAAATAATATCTCAATGAAAAGAACAAACTAATACTGAAATTCTCTCCCAAATCACAAAAAGCTCTAGAAAATAAAGAAAGGAATGATTCTTATGAGCAGTAGTAAAATTAAATCAGCAGTTAAAGCAGCAAAAGATGATACCGTAAAAGCAATCAATGAAGTATCTAAGAGTATTTCAAAAGCAGCTGAGCCAACCGTCACCTCTGTAAAGGAAGGTATTTCTGAGATGCAGGATAAGGTGCAGCCAACTGCACAAAAAGCAAAAGAAGCCGCACAAAAAGCGATTGAAAAGACAGAACCTGTGCTTAACGTCGCTAAAGAAACGATCAGCAAAGCAAAAAAGCAGGCTGCCGCTGCGTTGGCTCCAGAAGTCTATGTGGAATTTGGCACTACGCAATACACCTGCACTGATATAATTGCCCGCTGTAAAAATGATTTTAAATCGAAGCATAAAGGAGCCATTCGTTCTTGTAAGATCTATATCAAACCGGCAGACAGAACCGCTTATTATGTGATTAATAAAATCGAAGATAAGATTGATATTTACTAACATTTACCAATTTTGAAGCATTTCCTAAGATTTGGAAACCACTTGACTTTTTACTCTTAAGTGAGCTATAATTTTTGGTGCAGAAAAGTCGTATTTATTGGAATTGCCTCAAAGTTTTATTAGATTTTGTTTTAGTCTTCTCATTAATTTAATATTTCTAAAAAAACTATATAAGATTCCGTCAGTTTGTGTACTTTTCTGTATTTTACTGATTAAGATAGATATAATGTTTTAATTAGAAATAAAAATATTTTTCAGGAGGATTGTAGTATTATGAAGTACAAGGTTCTTTCTCTGAAGGCCATGGATCCCATCGGCCACAAAATGATGGAGGATGCCGACTGCGAAGTCATCACTGCCCCAGACGGCTCTAAAACGGAGGACTTTATCAAGCTGATTAAGGACAATCAGGTAGATGCAATTTACTGCCGCGTTGATAAAGTGACCAAAGAGATGATCGATGCTTCTAAAAATTTGAAGGTCATTTCAAAGCAGGGCGTCGGTCTGGACAACATTGATATGGAATACGCTTCCAGCAAAAAAATTCCGGTAGGCTGGGCTCCTGGCGGAAATGCCACTTCTGTTGCAGAGCATACAATTCTATTGATGATGATGTGTGCTGTTCGTTATCGCCATGTTGACTCCGAGATGCGCAAAGGTAACTTCAATGTTCGCTACACTTTAAAGGGCACCTGGGAGCTTACTGGTCAAACACTTGGTCTTCTCGGCTGCGGCCGCATTGGTCAGATCGTTGCAAAGATTGCAAGCCAAGGCTTTGGCATGAAAGTAATCGGATATGATCCGTTCCCGCCGAAGGCTCCGTTGGTTCCAATCGAAATGATGAGCCAGGATGAAGTATTAAAACAAGCTGATTTTGTCAGTCTGCATATGCCTTCTATGCCCTCTACTGTTCACAGCATCAACTATGATAAATTCTGCATGATGAAGCCTTCCGCTTTCTTCATTAACTGCGCACGCGGTGATGTCATTGTAGAAGATGATTTGGTTCGTGCTCTGAATGAGAAGAAGATTGCTGGAGCTGGCGTTGACGTTTTCGAAAAAGAACCGCTGCCGCTTAACGATCCGCTGGTAACACTCGACAACGTTGTCCTTACCCCCCATACTTCTGCTACTACCATTCAGAGTGTTCGCAAGTGCACCACGATGGCCTGCCAGTGCATTATTGATGCTTTGAACGGCAAAATTCCGGTAAGCTATCAGGCAAATAAATTCTAAGATTTTTATCGGGAACGATTGTACTGCTTTTAAAGAAACATAACAAAAAGGATCCAAAACGATTTTTAATAACCGTTTTGGATCCTTTTTTAATTCATCTCATTTAATGTAATTATTTCTATTTATGAAAAATATGGAATATAATGTTGAATTTTTCCTAATTAAGATGTAAAATGATTGTAAACTTTACGAATGGAAAGAAGAGTTATTTTATGAAAACCGCTAAATTGACAATTGGCATTATTTCTATTGTTCTATCCTTGGTCATCTTTTTTCAGAGCTGCGCAGCAGGAGTTGGATCTGCACTTGCTACGGGAGGAACCGATACAAGCGGAGGAAATGGAATGATGCTTGGTATTCTATTGATTATCGCCGGAATTGTTACCATTGCCGCAAGAAATTCTAAAGGCGGATCGATTGCTTCAACGATACTATACGCAATCGGAGGCATTGTTGCTTTGGCCGGCGCTTCTGGAATTTATAAAGATTTAATTGTCTGGGGAGTTATATCTCTCATTTTTGCTGTAGTCTGTGCTATTTCTATTGCAAAACAAGACTTTGGTAACAATGGAAATTATACAGCGAGTCATTAATCAATCATGAATTACTAAAAAACACTCTTTGTATGAAACGGTTTATCGCCGAACCATACAAAGAGTGTTTTTTATTTCATAAATCTTTTTGACTCATTATTGACAGCTCATAAAAATTATTTTGTTACCGGAACAACGCCGCCGCCAAACGTATCTTTGATATACTGCTGCGTTTCTTCACTGGTGAGTGCCGCATACAATGCTTTCAAATCTTCACGGTTTTCGTCTCCATCACGCACTGCCAAAACATTCGCATAATCCGTAACTGCAACAGAATTATCACTTTCCATTGCAAGTGCATCAGAGGTTTTTAAACCGTTCTGAATCGCATAGTTGCCGTTGATTACTGCAATATCGACATCAGGAAGCGTTTTCGGAAGCTGAGCTGCTTCGATTTCCTGAATATTCAAATTTTTCGGGTTTTCTACAATATCAACTTTAGTAGCATTAATTCCTGCCCCATCTTTCAGCTTCAGCAATCCGTTTGCCTGCAGCAAGAGCAGAGCACGTGCCTCATTCGTTGTATCATTCGGAACCGCTACTGTTGCTCCGTCTTTGAGATCACTCATAGATTTCGTCTTTCCAGCATAAATTCCAAACGGTTCATAATGCACATCTCCCATGGAAACTAGATTTGTTCCATGCTCTGCATTAAAGTTTTTAAGGTAAGTGATATGCTGAAAATAGTTGGCGTCCAGTTCTTTTTCCTGCAGATACGTATTTGGAAGAATATAGTCGGTCAACTCTACAACTTCCAATGTATAGCCTTCTTTTTCGAGCTGCGGCGCAACTGCTTTGCGCAGAATATCCGCATGAGGAGTCGGCGAAGCGCCAACCTTAATCGTTCCTTTAGAAGCCGTGGAAGCCGCTCCGCTTCCGGCGGCTGAAGAAGTTCCCGTACTGCTGCCGCATGCAGTCAGAGAGGTCAGCAGTAAAGCCGACACCAAAATAAAAGATAAAAGTTTTTTCATATTTTTCCCTCCAAAATTCAGTTTTAAAATATTTTGAAATTTATCTATCCAGAACGAATTATTCTTTCCGTCTATCTAAGACACGTGCAAGTTTCATTCCGATGGACTGGAACACCTGTACAATCACAACCAAAAGGATCACTGTAATAATCATAATGTCCGTTTGACCACGCTGATATCCATAATTAATTGCGACTGTTCCTAATCCTCCGCCACCGACAAATCCAGCCATTGCAGAGTAGCCGAGGATCGTTGCTGCAGCAATCGCAGCATTGACAATCAGGCTGGGACGCGCTTCCGGAAGCATCACCTTGTAGATGATCTGAAAAGTTCCCGCTCCCATGGACTGAGCAGCTTCAATAATTCCGCGGTCCACTTCCTGAATCGAACTTTCTACCAAGCGGGCTACAAACGGCGCTGCCGAAACTACCAGCGATACAATCGTTGCTTTTGTTCCAATCGTTGTTCCGACAACCATTCGTGTAAACGGCATAATTGTTACCAAAAGGATCAAAAACGGCACGCTTCTCGTGATATTAACAATAACATCTAAAACCTTGTATACCACAATATTCGGACGAATGCCGTCCTTCGCCGTTACCACCAGCAAGATTCCCATTGGAAGGCCAAGTACATAAGCAAAGATGGTACCGAAAATCATCATCTGAAAAGATTCTCCCACACTTTGCAGCAGAACTGACATCATCTGATTATCCACGGTCACTCACCTCCTCTACAGTCAACCCCCGCGCCTTAATAAATTTGATCATCTTATCCGCAATCTCCTGGTCATCCGGCAGCTGAAGCAACATCTGTCCCATTGCCGTTCCGCCCACATCTTTTGTATCTGCATGCATAATATTAACTGGCATTCGAAAATGAAGAACCAACTCCGCGACAACCGGTTCTGAAGAAGCAACCCCATCAAATACCATGCGAATCCTACGAGTTCCTACTCCTTTCCCGGAGCTGACTGTTTCAGGAAGCACTAAGCGGCGTGCTGCTTCTGTTTTTGGATTGCGAAAAATCTCCTGTACTTCTCCACATTCAGCGATCTTACTGTCACTGATAATCGCCACACGATTACAAATTTCCTCAATCACGCTCATCTGGTGCGTAATGATTACGATTGTAATTCCAAGACGAGTATTGATCTCTTTTAACAGCTTCAGAATGCTGACCGTTGTTGTAGGGTCAAGTGCAGAAGTCGCTTCATCACAAAGCAAAACCTTTGGCTCCAACGCAAGTGCTCTGGCGATTGCAATACGCTGCTTTTGTCCGCCGGAAAGCTGATTTGGATAACTTTTAGCACGGTCGGAAAGTCCCACTAATTTCAAAAGCTCCGCCGCTCTTTTTTTCGCTTTTTCTTTCGAAATGCCGGCAATCTCCAGTGGAAAACAAATATTCTGCTCTGCTGTACGCTGCATCAGCAAATTGAACTGCTGAAAAATCATACTCATAGACTGCCTTGCTTTGCGCAGCTCACTCTCATTCATAGCCGCCATATCTTGACCATCAAAAATCACTTTGCCGGAAGTCGGCCGCTCCAACATATTGATACATCGTACTAGTGTACTCTTTCCAGCACCGCTCATTCCAATAATTCCAAAAATTTCGCCCTTTTGAATTTGAAGGTCAATGTTCTGTAGTGCATGTACGGATCCCACTTTGGTTTCATATGTTTTGGAAAGCGATTCGATCTGAATCATTGTTTCGCTCATTCCTATGTTCTCCTCTTCTTGAGGTCAATCCCCATAATATGCTACTAAACAGATATGTATTGTATGATTTATTATAATCATGCTTTTTCATTCTGTCAAGCTTTTCTTCGTGCCTTTAATGCTTTAATCGGAATTTTCTTTTGCATAAACATTTCTTCATGCTCTGTTAAAACATTTTCGGGACAATTTTCCGCATGAAGATCATACGTATGCTCATAGATTTCAAATCCTGCCTCCTCAAAATAGTCAAGAGAATCTTTAAAAAGCGCATCGTCGTCCGTTTTGAAAAAGATTTCTCCGTTCGGGCTGAGAATTGTTTTATAAAGTTCCAACTGTCTAGGGTGTGTCAGACGCCGTTTGTGATGACGAGGGCGCGGCCATGGATTGCAAAAATTAATATAAATTCGCTCTACTTGATCCTGAGGCCCCATAATATCAGGCAGCCGCTCGATATCGTACGCTGTCAGCGCAACATTTGAAATGGGGCGATCCCCAAAAGCCTCTTCGATTTTTCGCTTACCGGGCGCCAATACGGCATCTTTCATATCAATTCCCAAAAAATTGATTTTAGGATGAGAAGGGGCCATTCCTGCAAGAAACCAGCCTTTTCCGCAGCCCAATTCCAAATGAAGTGGTTGGCGCACGGGAAACCATTCAATCCAATGATTTTTGAGGGGAAACGGATCTCTCAAAAAAAATGGGCATGCGTTTAGTTCCGGAGTTGCCCATGGCTTTGCACGCATTCTCATGCTCTTTGTTCCTCCCTATTTTTACAAACATCTACCCAGCCGCAGCATTTCGAAACAGTTTCCAGTTCTTCACAGGTCAATTTGACCGCAGAATTGGAAGTGCCCGCTGCGGGATAAATCGTCTCAAAGCGACGAAGAGACTGATCGAGATAAACCTTTGCGCACGGCGGATATAAAAAAGGGCTAACCCCCCCGATCGGATGGCCTGTCAGCGGCTCTACTTGTGATGCTAAAAGCATCTTTGCTTTCATCCCGAACGTTTCCTTAAATTTATGATTTTCTATCTTACAGTCACCAGAAGTTACGATTAAAATACACCCATATCCATCTCGTGCCACAAAAGAGATGGTCTTTGCAATCTGTGCTGGAATTACTCCAACCGCTTTTGCTGCCAGCTCAACTGTCGCGCTGGAAGTATCAAATTCCATCACGCGTTCTCCTAATCCATAGGAAGAAAGATATTCCTTTACTTGTTTGGCGGCTTCCTCCATATTCTTCCTCTTTTCCAACTGTTTTATTAATTAGTATAACATACCGAATTAAGATTAGAAGACAAGCCTCTTCATTTTTAAATGTTTTCAGCAAAACGTCTAAAAATAGTTAAAACTTTTGTACAGTCTGGTTTAATAATACAATGTTTTTCCCCATTTGTTAAACATTGCGTGAATGAATTATGAATGAAAAAACTAGACATTTGGACGAATCGTGCTATAATAGAAAACGTCTGCAAAGGTATGGAGGTAAGAATGACAAAGAAGAAAAAAATCACAATTTCCCTCTGTGCGGTTCTCGCTGTAATTGCTGCAGTTCTTATTTATCTGTGGGTTAATTACGGTTACCGGACACAAAGTCAAGAATCTACAAGCTGGGCAATGGGGACTTATGTTCAGCAAGTTGTTTATGGCAAAAATGCGCAAGCCGCTTTAACAACAGGTTCTCAGGCAGTTACCGATTTAGAGGACAAAATTTCTTGGCGAGTAGATGGCAGCGACGTTTCTCGTTTGAATGCCGCCGCTGGTTCTACATGGGAAAAAGTCGACCCCACGACCCTTTCTATTTTAAAGACCAGTTTAGACGTTGCACAGAAAAGCGATGGGCTTTTTGATCCGACCATTCTGCCAATCACTTCTCTCTGGAATTTTGGTGGCAGCAATCAGCGGGTTCCCTCGCAAGATGAGCTGCAAAAATTTCTGCCTTACGTCAATTACCAAGATCTCAGGATCAATGAAACTGACAGTACTGCTTCCCTTAAAAAGCATTATGAAGGCATTGATTTGGGATCAATCGGAAAAGGCGCTGCTTGTGATGAAGTTGTCAAAGCTTACCAAAATGCTGGAATTGATGCCGGTATTGTAGCTGTGGGCGGTAGTATTGGGCTCTATGGAAAAAAGCCCGGAAGCTCTAACTGGAACGTTGCAATTCGCGATCCGAAAACCAAAGACGGAAATGCAGGCAGCATCGGCATCATCGGTATGGAAGGCGGACAGTTTGTCTCCACCTCAGGCACTTACGAAAAAGAATTCACGCAGGACGGTAAGACCTACCATCACCTGCTGAATCCTAAAACTGGAATGCCGGAAGACAATGGACTTGTTTCTGTTTCTGTTATCTGTGACAATGGTGCTTTAAGTGATGCGCTTTCCACCGCTTGTTTTGTTCTCGGTTTGGACGATGGGATGAAGCTTGCCGAAAGCTATCAAGCCGGAATCGTCTTTGTGGATCAAAACGGCAAAGTAACTGTCAGCAGTGATCTCAAAGGAAAATTTCAACTGACGAAT
Source organism: Ruminococcaceae bacterium BL-4 (assembly GCA_902809935.1). NCBI lineage: Bacteria > Bacillati > Bacillota > Clostridia > Eubacteriales > Oscillospiraceae > Ruminococcaceae bacterium BL-4. The sequence continues at coordinate 2,196,268 of LR778134.1, forward strand.
ACTTCTGACTATTCAATGGCAAATTGATTGCGAACTCATTTTTTAGATTAGGTGTTTCCACATGTTTAAGAAAAAAGATTTATTATTGATTATTCCTTTCTTAATTCTTGGCGTTTTTTTGCTCTTTTGGACCCAAAAAAGCCATGATGCAGGAATCGCAGTGATAGAAGAAAATGGAAATGAAATTGCCCGCTATGATCTTGCAACACAAACGCAGACAGAAGTAATTGACATTGGTGGCGACTATCATATAAAACTTCTTCTAGAACCCGGAAAGATTTCTTTTCAAAGCAGTGATTGTCCCGATCAGATCTGTGTACGAACCGGAAAGATTTCCAGCCCAGGTCAAGTGGCTGTCTGTCTTCCAGCGAAAGTCGTTGTTCGGATCATTGGAAAGAATAGTCAAGTGGATGGTACGACCGGATGAAAGATTTAAATAATATCTCTAAAAACACAAAAGACGTTGCTTTTATTGGACTGTTGGGAGCTTTAGCACTTGTACTTTCCGGTTTGGAATCTTTGATTCCCCCTATCCCCATGCTTCCACCAGGAGCAAAATTGGGGCTGTCCAATATTGTCACAATGTATGCGGCCGGCTCGGTCGGCCTAATCCCGGCACTCTGTATTGCTCTTTTAAAAGGCCTCTTTGCCGGAATGACCCGCGGATCGGTTGCTCTCATGATGAGCACCGCCGGCGGTCTTGCCAGTACTTTTGTTATCTGGCTTTTTCTTCGTATAAAATCTCAGCCGTTTGGCTATATCGGTCTCGGTGTAGCCGGTGCTCTTACTCATAATGGTGCCCAACTTTGCGTTGCCGCACTTTTGACAACTCCGGCTGTGGTTTTTTATATTCCCTGGTTAATTCTATTCGGAATTGGAACCGGTATCATAACCGGTTTGGTTCTTAGAATTATCCTTCCGATCCTTGGGCGGATCCATACCTAACTATGTGGGTATGCAATTTATGTCACCTTATTTTTTATATAATAAGGAAAGTATTGGAGGCAGAAACATGGAATTGAACTTTCCCTCGACGCCATTTAAAACACATGGCGGTGCTGCAGTTCCTCATCGCAAGAACACAGCACAAAAGCAATCCGTTTCCATGCCGGCACCTTCACAAGTCGTAATCCCTATGTCCATGCATGTGGGTGCGCCTTGTGCTCCGCTGGTGAAAACGGGTGACCTCGTCACGGTGGGACAAAAGATCGCCGAAAGTCCTGCTTTTGTCAGTGCACCGATCCACGCGACCGTGTCAGGCAAAGTGAGTGGTATCAAAAAGGTAATGCTGCCAGGCGGCAATTATACCGATGCCATCATTATTGACTCGGACGGTGAAATGACTGTATCTCCGGATGTAAAACCTCCGGTGGTCAATAGTTTGCAGGATTTTCTCTCTGCTTTAAAAGAGAGTGGTCTGGTCGGTTTAGGCGGTGCAGGCTTCCCTACGCATGTTAAGTTGAATGTGCCCAAAGATAAAAAAGTGGACACTCTGATCATTAACTGCGCAGAATGTGAACCCTACCTGACCCCAGATAACAGAGAAGCTGTTGAAAACACAGCTTCTGTGGTAGAAGGCGCTGGTATCGTCAAAAAATGGCTAGGACTGCAGCGCTGCATCATCGCTATCGAAAGCAATAAACCGGATGCAATTGCAGCAATTAAAAAAGAACTGGAAGACAAAGGAAAAAGCCAAAATGATACGATTCGCGTTCTCCCCCTGCGTGCTACTTATCCGCAGGGTGCCGAGAAAGTTTTGATCAAGGCCTGCACAGACCGAGAAGTCGGTATGGGTAAACTGCCCGCAGACGCCGGATGTATCGTTATGAATATTACTTCCTGCGCTTTTGTTGCCGATTATATGAGAACCGGCATGCCGCTCGTTAAAAAGCGTCTGACCATCGATGGTTCTGCAATTAAAGAGCCAATGAACGTAGTGGTTCCGATCGGAACTAGAATCTCTGATGTGATCGCTTTTGTCGGCACAAAAACAGAGCCCCGCAAGATCTTAATGGGCGGACCTATGATGGGTATGGCTGTTCCAAGTATGGAAGTCCCCGTTTTGAAACAAAACAATGGTCTCCTTTGCTTTGATGAAAAAGATGCCCATATGCTGGAACCTACCGCTTGCATTCGTTGCGGACGCTGTGTTATGGGTTGTCCGATGAATTTGATGCCTGCTCGTCTTGAGACTTTTTCGAAAGCAAAAGATATTGATCAACTGATTGAATTCGACGTAATGAACTGTATGGAATGTGGTACTTGCGCCTTTAACTGTCCGGCTCATCGTCCGCTTGTTCAGGCAATCCGCCTTGGCAAAGGACTTGTTCGGGCAAAACAGGCTGCTGATAAAGCGAAGGCTCAAAAAGCAAAAGAAGCGGAGGGGAACAAATAATGGCAGAAAAACTAATTGTATCTTCGTCCCCGCATATTAAAGCCGGCATTACCACCCGCAAAATTATGCTGGACGTTATTATTGCTTTAATTCCTGCATGTATCGCCTCCATCATCTACTTTGGATGGCAGGCCGCCATGCTCCTTGTGGTATCCGTCGTCACCTGTGTGGTTTCCGAATACATATGCCGCAAGGTTATGAAACGTGACAATACGATCGGCGATCTTTCAGCTGTCGTCACCGGCCTTTTAGTTGCAATGAATGTTCCCAGCAGCTTAAATCCCTTTATGATGATGCTGGGCGACGTTGCTGCAATCGTGGTCGTTAAGCAGATGTTTGGTGGCATTGGTCAGAACTTCGTCAACCCCGCCCTGATTGGACGTATTGTTTTGATGAACTCCTTCCCCGGCCCCATGAGCAGCTGGACAATGACAAGCCATGCAATCGATGGTGCTACCACTGCAACTCCTTTGGCAGTTGTTAAGATGGGACTTTCCGATCCGCTTCCGAGCTATCTGCAAATGTTCCTCGGAAACCGCGGAGGCTGTCTCGGCGAAACCTGTGGACTCGCACTTTTGATCGGTTTTGCTTATCTGCTGATCCGCAAAGTCATCTCTCCGGTTATTCCACTCTGTTATGTAGGCACTGCTGCTGTGATGTCTGCACTTCTTGGCAGAGATGTTTTGTTTGATATTTTGGCAGGCGGCCTGCTGCTTGGTGCTATCTTTATGGCAACCGATTACACCACCAGCCCAATTACCATAAAAGGTCAAGTAATTTATGCGATTGGTTGCGGTGTTCTCACGATCCTAATTCGTAAATTTGGTGCTTTGCCAGAAGGTGTCTCCTATTCCATTATTATCATGAATCTTCTTGTCCCGCTGATTGAACGCGGAACACGCCCGAGAACATTTGGAAAGGAGCGTGCAAAGAAATGAAACTGAATCCAAAGGATATCTTAAAGCCGACTCTGGTTCTTTTCGTAATTTGTTTAGTTGTTACCGGTGGTCTTGCCATTACGAATAAAGCAACAAAAGCTCAAGTTGCACTGATCAACAAACAAACAGAAGCAGATACCCAGAAACGTGTCCTTTCCGAGGCCGATTCATTTGGTGAAAAACAATCTTTTGGCGACGGAAGCGAAAACAACTACGTTGTAGCAAAACAAGGCAATGAAGTTATTGGCTACGTCTTCACGACTTCCAGCAAATCTTACGGCGGTACCATTAAGGTAATGACAGGAATTGATAAGACTGGAAAAGTCACTGGCGTTGAACTGCTTTCTACTAGTGATACTCCCGGTTTGGGCCTGAATGCTCAAAAATCAGAATTCCGTGATCAATACAAAAAAGCAATTCCTTCTTCTGGCGAATTTACAGTAACAAAATCCGGCGAAACCGGTGATGACAAAATCAATGCTTTGACTGGTGCTACAATTACCAGTAAAGCAGTTACCTCTGCTGTAAATAACGCAATTAAGGAATTTAATACTGTGAAGGGTGGTGCTTGAGATGGAAGAAAAGAAAAGTCTTTGGCAAGAATTTACAAAAGGCATCATTCGTGAAAACCCAGTTTTGCGTCTTGTTCTCGGGTGCTGCGCGACGTTGGCTCTTTCAACCAGTGCAAGCAATGCAATCGGTATGGGACTTGCTACAACCTTTGTTCTTCTTTGTTCAAACCTTGTAATTTCTTTGCTTCGAAATATTATTCCGGATACGGTTCGTATCCCCTGCTATATTGTTTTAATTGCAGGTTTTGTTTCTCTTGTACAAATGCTGATTGAAGCCTATTCTCCGGCTCTGAAAGCCGCAATGGGCATTTATCTGCCTCTTATCGTTGTAAACTGTATTATTCTTGGCCGTGCAGAAGGCTTTGCAAATAAGCATAAGGTACTGCCTTCCATCATGGATGCTCTTGGAATGGGCATCGGCTTTACACTGACGCTGTTCGTTATGGGCTGCATTCGTGAGCTGATCGGTGCCGGCACGATCCTCGGATTCCAGATTATGCCCGCTTCTTATCCTGGAATTATTTTGTTCCTCCTGCCTCCCGGTGGTTTCTTCGTCTTCGGTATTTTGATGGCAATTACCAACAAAATTGCAGCGGGTAAAGGCGAGCCTGTTTCTGAACTTGGCTGCGATCACTGCCCAATGGCAGGCTGCTGCTCAATTTCAGTTGAAAAAGAGAAGGGAGCTGACAAATAATGGATTTTAAATCATTACTCGCCATCTTTCTGGCAGCTATCCTTACTGAAAACTATATTCTGAATAAGTTTCTCGGTATCTGCCCGTTCTTAGGTGTCTCCAAAAAATTGGATACTGCTACTGGTATGAGTGTAGCCGTTATCTTTGTTATGGTCATCTCTACTGCAGTTACCTACCCAATTTACACTTATGTGCTAGTTCCGAATGGCCTGTCTTACTTACAAACCGTGCTTTTCATTTTGATTATCGCTGCATTGGTTCAGTTTATCGAAACTGTTCTGAAAAAGTACATTCCTACTCTTTATCGAGCTTTAGGAATCTATTTGCCCTTGATTACTACGAACTGTGCAGTACTCGGCATCACCATGCTGGTAATTGATAAGGGTGAAAATTATATTGAAGCGCTGGTCAATGCACTTGGTTCCGGTGTCGGATTCCTTGTTGCAATGGTAATCTTTGCCGGTATTCGCGAGCGCCTAGAGCACAATGATATTCCAAAATTTCTCAAGGGGCTTCCGATCACTTTGGTCGCAGCTTCTCTAACGGCTGTCTCCTTCCTTGGATTCCAAGGTTTAGTTGATGGCATGCTGCGTTAAGGAGGGCTAAAAACGATGAATGATATTACATTCCCAATTGTTTTAGTCGCCGGAATCGGTATTTTGTGCGGTGTCGTTTTGGCAATCGCTTCTATCATTATGGCCGTTCCTAAAGACGAAAAAGAAGTTAAAATTCGTGGCGTTTTGCCTGGTGCAAACTGCGGCGCCTGCGGATTTTCCGGTTGCGACGGTTATGCTGCCGCTTTAGCAAAAGGGGAAGCACAACCTGGGCTTTGCGCTCCTGGCGGTACTGCTGTTGCATCAGCTACGGCCAAGATCCTCGGGGGCGATGCTGGTACAGTAGAAGAAAAAGTTGCTGTCGTCCATTGCCTTGGAAGTAATGACAACACACAGAACAAGGTCGTTTATGAAGGAATTGAATCCTGTGCAGCCGCTAATATTGTCGCAGGAGGCGTTGCCAACTGCGAATATGGATGTATGGGAATTGGCGACTGTGTAAAAGCATGCCAATATGATGCCATTGAGGTTTGTAACGGTGTCGCTCGTGTTGATCCTACCCGCTGCAAAGGCTGTACGATGTGCGCAAAAGCATGTCCGAAGCATCTGATCGATATGGTTCCTAAAAAGAAGCAAGCCGTTAATCTTTGCCAGAACTGTGACAAAGGTCCAATGGTCATGAAAGTCTGCAAAGTTGGATGTATTGGCTGCATGAAATGCGTTAAAACATGCCCTCAGGGAGCAATTAAAGTCGATAAATTTCACGCGATTGTCGATCCTTCCAAATGTATCGGCTGTGGTGCCTGTATTGAAGTTTGTCCTCGGCATTGCTTAAAGCTGATGGATGTTTGATTTTTCATTAATCTTATAAAAAAGCCGTTTGGAAAAATTTCCAAACGGCTTTTTGTTATTTAAATACTTTTAAACGCCTTTTATTTTAAACAAAAATGTTGCAAACTTCTATTATTTATCAGTAGCAATCTTCACGAAGAATTTTCTGCACTGCCGATGCAGATTGAAGCAAAAGCTTTTGTTCCTCCTTACTTAACGGAATATCAAGCACTCGCTCTACTCCTTTACTGCTGAGAATTGCCGGAACTCCCATACAAATATCAGATAACCCATAATGTCCGTCAATAAAAGTGCTCACCGGCAAAATACTGTGCTCATCACGCACAATGCTCTCGCAAATTCTGCGGCAACTGCTTGCAATTCCATAATAGGTAGCACCTTTTTTCTGAATAATTTGATAGGCACTATCCCTCACTTCCCGATATAAATTTTCGAAGTCTGAATCTTTTAAGGCTTCCCCTGTCGCCGCACAATAATCTTTTAAATCAATCCCCGAAATATTTGCGCTGCTCCAAACAGGCAGCTCACTGTCTCCATGCTCTCCAATAATAAAAGCATGCACTACTCTTGGGTCCAAAGACAGCTTCTTTCCGAGTAAATATTTTAACCGCGCTGTATCGAGTACCGTCCCGCTTCCAAAAACATGTTCTTTAGAAAAACCCGAATATCGCAAAGCTGCATAGGTTAAAATATCCACTGGATTACTCACAATCAGCAAAATTCCATCTTGATTATATTGCGTAATCTTTGGAATCATCTCCCGAAAAATTTGAAGATTTTTATGTGCAAGATCAGCTCGGTTTTCTCCCGGCTTTTGGTTAGCGCCTGCAGCAATTATAATAATTCCCGCTTCTTTTAAATCCTGCCAGTCTCCTGCTGCAATCTCCATCGGCTTTGTAAACGGGATACTATGGCCAAGATCCATCGCCTCTCCCTGTGCCTTTTCTCGATTGATATCAATTAAAATCATTTCGCGAAAGATCCCACTCTCAAGCAAAGAAAAAGCAATGCTCGAACCTACAAATCCACAGCCAACGATTGCACATTTATGAAAATCTGCCATATAAAATTCTCTCCTTTTTTAGCTAGTATAGCAATTTTCAATTGATTTATGAAAAATGAATTCGTTTTTTGTTTTTGTAATCATAACAGGACTTTATCAGTAAATAAAAACTCATTATGAATATTTTGGCCTTTACTTGACATTCTATCAAGTAGTGATTATTATAATATATAGTATTAAAAACTACATTACATTATTTTAAAGACTTTTTCTTCTCTTTTAAAGGAGGAATTATTATGGCACCCAGTGTTTGCATTTTTGGAGATTCTGTTGCAAAAGGCATTGTTTTCGATGCCGTAAAAGAAAAATATTTGCTTTTAAAGAATCGATTCTCTAATTTAATTGGAGCAAGAGATGGAATTCGAATCAAAAATTATTCTCATTTTGGCTGCACTATCAAACAAGGAAAAATTTCAATTGAAAAACATCTGGCGGAACTTTCTCATTATGATGCTGTGATTTTAGAATATGGTGGAAACGACTGCGATCTTTCATGGGAGCAGGTCGCTGCTAATCCCAAAAGTACTCATCTGCCCAAAACACCGCTTACTGAATTTTCAGAAACTTATCGCCAATTAATTAGTGAAATCAAAGAATCAGGGGGCACTCCAGTTTTAATGACACTGCCGCCGATTTACGCTCCACGGTACTTTTCGTGGATTTCTCGTAATTTAGACGCACAAGCAATCATGAATTACCTTGGGGATGTGGAATTTATCTATCGCTGGCATGAAATGTATAACCTCGCTGTATGCCGTATTGCTTTGGAGCAACATCTTTCTCTTATCGATATCAGCAGCGCATTTTTACAAAAGGAAAATTATCAAGATCTCCTCTGTGCTGATGGAATTCATCCAAATGAAAAAGGTCATCAACTGATTGCAGACGAAATTGATCAGCAACTAAACATGCCTAATGCTCATGGATTTCATTCTTCACAACTGGCATTTTCCTAAAAAATAAAATGATTTTTGATCTCTCCCCGATATTATACATGTCCTAAAAAATATGGTATAATGAAAAAGATTAATAGTATAAAAATCTTTTCTTGAAAGGGAGAACGGAAAATGCAATTTGGCAAACAAATTCTTAACTATCAGGAAGAAATTCTTCAAGATCTGAAGGAACTTGTTGCAATTCCTTCGGTTGTTGGTAAGCCAGAACCTGACATGCCTTTTGGAAAACTGCCTGCTGCCGCCCTGCAAAAAATTCTGACCCGTGCAAAAGAGATGGGGCTGCAAACTGCCAATGTCGGCAATTATGCCGGTCATGCAGAATATGGTACAGGAAAGGGCTCGGCTGCAGTTCTCGTTCATATCGATGTTGTTCCTGCTGGTGAAGGCTGGGACACCGACCCGTTCACTACTACTCTGCGAGACAATCACTTATATGGAAGAGGAGTCGCTGATGACAAAGGCGCTGCCGTTGTAGCGCTATATTGTCTAAAGGCTTTAAAGGACGCCGGTATTCAAACACAGCGTCGCCTGCGGGTCATTTTTGGCTCCGGAGAAGAAATTGCCAGCAATGATCTTAAAATGTATTTTAAGGAACAGGAAATGCCGGTATTTGCTTTTACTCCTGACAGCGAATATGGAATTTGCAACCGTGAAAAAGGGATTTTACGTCTGGATCTGATTGTAGAAAACGACAGTACTGTTATTACCTCTTTTGATGCAGGAACAGTGGTCAATTCCGTCCCCTGTCATGCAGAAGCAACAATCAACTGTTCCACAGAGCAAAAAGAAACATTGAAAGCTTTGGTGGAAAAGGACAGCAACACTTTTTCATACTCAGAAAACGAAAATGGACTCCACATTTCTGCCAAGGGACTCTCCTGCCATGCTATGCAGCCGCAGGATGGTAAAAATTCCGCTGCGCATCTTGCTTTGCTCTTAGGAAAGGTTTTTTCCGATCAAGAATTAGGCTCTCTTCTCACCTTTGTTAAAAATACAATTGGGCTCGAAACAAACGGCAATTCTTTGAAAGTTCGCCAGAGTGATGTTCAAAGCGGTCCTCTCACGTTAAATCTAGGAATTCTGCATATGGACAATCGTATTTGTTCCGCTGGCATTGATATTCGTTATCCGGTAACTTCTGATGGAAAAGCGATTGCAAAATCGATTACTGCCACAGCAGCCGGATATGGAATTGCCTGTAAAATTCATGGGAATTCCGAACCGCTCTTCATTCCAGAAGATGCACCTTTTATTGAACTGCTTAAAGAAGGATACTTTCATGTAATGGGACAAAATCCTGTTCTATATGCAACTGGAGGCGGCACTTATGCCCGCGAACTTCAGGGACGCGGCGTTGCTTTTGGACCATTCTTCCCTGAAGAACCAGATCGTCGTCTACATAATTCCAACGAAAATATTGACCTTACCTATTTTATGAAGCACGCCCAAATCTGTATGGAAACAATGTATTTGATGGCAACAAAACCATAAGCGACCCTTTGTTGATAAATCCAAATAATTCCAAAATATTTATAACATTAAAAGAGACATCGACTAAAATCGGTGTCTTTTTTATTTTGATTGTTTAAAAAATATGTAAATACCTCGACATCATATGATCTATGCAACAAGCTTCAGCATATTTATTTGTCTAATATGAGCATTAAACTTCCTTTTTTAAAATGGTAAAAATTGTAAGTTGTATTTTATAGTTACTTTCGCTGTTGCATCTGTTTTAGCAATAAAATTCTTCGTCTAGTAAAGCATTTTATTTTTTTAACGCGGAATCTGGCGCATGGAATAATGGAGTCGCAGCAGAGTTGGTTTCAAGTGTCAATAAACCTGGAATATCATTGAGCGCTCCAATAAGATCCGGAGAAAGCAAAACTGTCGTTCTGCCATTTTCAATTAACCATGTACAGATGACTGATATATCATGGTCCCATGCAGAAGGTCGCTCCTATGATTTGGTACTAGGGCTTTATCCGACGAAAAAAATAATTCCACTGCAAATCACATACTAAAATTATCTTTTTATCGACTGCACCCACATTGTAAATTTAAGACATAAATCTACCCCCAGACAGAATCGTACGTTTTTATTTCACAATCCTATCTGGGGGCATTTTATCAAATTTTATAGCCACCAACATTTTTAATTTTGCTGCTTAATCAATAGAAAGCATCTGAAACCTACTTACAATTATCCACAAAAGCGCGAAAAATCTTGAGTTGTTCTTCCGAATCGTACATCATTTCAGGGTGCCACTGCACCGCAACGACAAACTTTTTTTCGGCAACTTCGATTCCCTCGGAAACCCCATCGCAAGAAACAGCAGTAATGGAAATATTTTTCCCGGGTTTAAAAACTGCCTGATGGTGAAAAGAATTCACATTAATTACTTTCTTTCCATAAATACTTTCTAATATGGAGCCTTTCGTCAGAGTAACAGAGTGCCAAGCATAGTTGCGAGGATAAATATCGCCAAAATGGTGTCCAAAGCCGCCGTCTTTCTCTAAATCTTGATAGAGGGTACCCCCCATAGCAACATTCAAGATCTGGATACCGCGGCAGATTCCCAATAGTGGTTTCTCTGTCTTTTCCACGATATACCGTGTTATAGCAAGATCCTGCGCATCCCGCATAGGCATGATAGCGCCACAGTCTCTTGCACGCTCACCGTAATTTTCCGGGCCTACATCATGACCACCGGAAATTATAATGCCATCCATGCGGTCCAATATGTCCTTTAGGTCCTCAAAATTTAAGCAAAGCGGAATTACTACAGGACATCCGCCGACTTTTTCAATCGCATTAATATAATCGCCGGCAATAAAGTCCCAGTCCTGACCATCAATTCCCATTTTAGATACTTTGCCCACATCGTCATGATAGTCATAATTGCACGTAATACCAATCAGTGGTTTCATAAATGGAGTTCTCCTTTTCTTACCTAAATCAAATTTACGAGTTTTTTGAACCTTGTTTTTACAATTTTTTGTCATCTATACGATGGATTCTTTACAAATTACTTTTTGGGGAGATTTTCGTCAATTTGTTTGGTATGAGCATCGGCATATTCTTTCTCTTGTTCTACCCATTTAGGCCATTTTTGGGTTTCCCACTTTTGGGGATCTCCAAAATACTCTTTGGTCAGCTTGACAATTTGATTTACGCAGAAATATACACCCAACAAATTGATGATCGTGTAAATGCCGGCAAAGAAGTCAACATAGTTAATCAAAGCATCAATACCAACCATGCCACCGACCAAAATCAGAGCCAGCATCCCCCAGCGACATCCAACACTCAGTTTATCTCCAACCAGCTTGCGAAACTGAGCTTCAGTGAACTCAATCTGTGCGCAGGCGGTGGTAAAAGTAAATAGTACTACAGAAATTGTAACAATAAAGGTTCCAACATTTCCAATCGTATTATTAAATGCAGTAGCTGTCATGACAGCGGGCGCCACATTGCTCTGTTGCCACACACCGGTAGTCAAAATAACAAAGCAGGTTAAAGAACAAACAATGATCGTATCAAAGAAAACCTCAAAGACCGCCCACATACTCTGCTGAATGGGATGGTTAACATCGGCAACCGCATGAGTAATTGTGGTAACACCAGTACCGGAATCGTTGGAATAGCAGCCACGGGCAACTCCCCAGCGAATGCTTTGAGTGACAGCAGCACCAGCAAAACCGCCCACTGCAGCACGACCGGTAAATGCATAACGAAAGATGGAAGCAAATGCGGCAGGCAAATTCTCAATATTCAGAATAATTACAATCAGTGCACCTACAATGTATAGAATGCTCATTGCAGGAACCAGACGTTCCGTTACACTCAGTAGGCTCTTCATGCCGCCAATAACAACGACAGCTACCAAAAGGGTCATAATAATTGTTACAGGCAGACGTTGAGCTCCCATACCGACAATGTTATCTACACCGGAGCCGATCTGTGCAGAGGCTGCCAAAAACAGGCATACAATGCAAACGACTGCATAAAGGGGGCTAATCCATTTCCAGCCGGTGCCGGCACTCAAATAAATCTGAGGACCGCCTTCCCACTGACCATCTTTATTTAAGCGGCGGTACTTCATAGCAACGGTAGTCTCGGAATACTTCACACAGCAGCAAACCAAGCCAGAAACCCATAACCAAAACACGCCTCCGGGACCACCATAGGCAATTGCCATCGCAGTACCAATAATGTTACCGGCACCCAAAGTGGACGCCAATGCTCCGGTAACAGCCTGCCAACTAGAAAATTTTCCATTTTCAGCTTTTTTGCCAAAGCCCTTGAAAATAGTATTTTTCAAAATAAAGCCCAACTTGGTAAACTGCAAAAAGCCAAGCCGGAAAGACAAATATAGGCCCCCACCAACAATCCACAAAAGCATGGGAATTCCCCACAGCCAATTTGTAAATGCTAGAATGGCGTCCAAAACGGATTGCATAACATAACCCTCCTTTTTGTGATTGAACCGATAAATTAACGATCGTTTAAAATCATCATAATCGGTACAGTCGAATTCATGTCAAGAGGTAATTTTGAATACTTTATTAAAAAAGGCAAAGTCCACTTCATCTTTTGGGGAAATTATATATTTTTTTTAATAAAAGATGTAGGCTTGTTGAGTCTGTACTTTTGCATAAAAATATGATATTTTAAACAAAGCAAGTAATAAAAAAGACAGTTTTTTCAATCTCATTGGCAATTATTTTTATCATTATAATTTACTCCCAGATTGTCGTTGTCATAACCTCTTAGAAAGTTGGTCACGCCCCAAATGGCAAGGCCGCAACGAGGGCGATTACAAAAATTGGGAATACGCCGATTACGGAATGAAAGAAATCCATAATATTGAAGTTGTATAAAAAAGCCGCCTCTGTTGTTGTAAGCTAAATAAGATATATAAATATCACTCACACGATTTTTGTTTGCAAAAAGAAACGACAGCTTTGCTTCTGTAATTCAAAGCCGTCGTTTGGTCATATAAATATTAATGAGTATACAAAATATCTGCCACATGACGAATTTTATGTCATCCGGTAATTAATTGTTTTTATAATAGACTATTATGCAGTTATTTCGTCCTTGCTCTTTTTGCATAAAAGTCTTATTCCAAAGATTATTAAAATGACACCTACAGCCACATTCAGAAATCTCACGATAATTTGCGGTAAAAAGCTACTCAATATACTTCCCAGAATCGCAACAGCCGTTAAGAAAATTATCGTTGCCAAAACACAGCCAGTAGCAAATAAAAAAAGTTGTTTTCTGTTCCATTTGTTTTCTATTGTTTGTGCTGAAAACACGCCGCTCCAAAAAATAATGGTCAAAGGATTTGTCGCCGTTAATAGTAACCCCTGAACAAACAGATTTTTGCTTGAAATGTTGGAAAACAATGTAATTCGGGGTAAAAAGGATAAATCAAAAGCACCTGAGATTGTGTTTACTCCAAACAAAACCAATACTATACACCCTATTAGTTTTACAATCACTTTTACCTTTTTCTTACTGATGACAGAGGCAACCCCAACACAAGACAAAATAATATACAAGGCATCAATAAGAGCAATTGCGAAAACGAGATGCAAACTGCAAATAAATCCATATGTGGTGGACGTATTAAACACCATTAAACACATCGGCCCAACAGCAAATTGTAATAACATCCCAAATCTAAGGCCCTTTAGAATCATAGTGTTCCCTTTCTAAAAATTGATTTCTTCTTTTAAAGTTACAAGTGTAATAATGGTGTTTGAACTTGAAACGCCTTTAATTTTCTTTAGTGTCTTGGATAAAAAATTTTCAAGCGCTTGTGTATTATCTACGACAACTTTCAATAAATAGTCATATGTACCTGCAACATGATGGCACTCTAAAACACAATTGTATTGCACAATCGCATTTCTGAAATTTTCAATATTATCTGTCTTATCTATATTAACAAATATAAATGCTAAAAGATGTTTGTCAATTTTGTCTCGGTTTATTTTGATCGTATATTGCTGGATAACTTCCGCCTGTTCCATTTTTCTAATTCGCTCGGCAACAGCAGGAATCGATAGATTTACTCTTTTGCTAATTTCAGAAGCAGAAGCCCTTCCGTTTTCTTTAAGTTCATTAAGAATAGCATAATCAGTCACGTCCATTTTTAATGCCCCCTTTTAAGGAATTTTATCAAATTCTTAATGATAAGTAAATGATTAATATAAATTCAATAAAATTTTAAGTTTTATTCGTTAAATATTAAAATTTTGAAAAAGCATACGAGCTGTTTTTCTCTGCATGTTTAAATCAGAAAGTTTCTTATGGTTGCTTCCTTATGGTCTTGCCTATTTGCTCAGATAAACCAATCATTTAAAATATATCGTCATAAAGAAGGTCTGAAAATGAAAATCGGTGAGCTTTCAAAGCGTACTGGAGTTTCCCGCGACACAATCAGATATTATGTGAACCGTGGTATTTTGCTGCCAGAAACCAACCGCGCCCAATATAACTTTACGGAGCGTGAGCTGCATGATCTTCAGGTAATTCTGCGAATGAAACAACAACAATTTAATCTCAAAGAAATTCAAGATTACATTTCGTTGTGCAGACTTTCTAATCTGATTGAACCTGAAACGATTGATGAATGTTTACGTATGATGAATAACAAAAAGCAGGAACTCCAGTCACAGATTGCTTTTTTAAAAGGAGCCATCACCAGCATTGACCAGGAAATTTTAGAGCTTACTGGTCATGTTCACGGAAAGCCTCAAAGAACAGGGGTCCCACTTTCGGCTCTTCCTTTGTTAGTTTGTCCTCGCTGCGGACAGCAACTAGAGGTAAGCCATGCAGATTTGAACACCCAAAACATTTTTTCTGGGGATCTCACCTGCAAATGCGGATATTGTGCCAAAATCGAAAATGGAATTGTTAAGACAGGAAAATTATATACAGGAACCCACGACCAGCCTGATCTACGACGCGGACTTTACCGCAATATGGGCAATGCTTTTATGACGGATCTTGAAAAATGTTATGGCTATATTTCTGAAGAACTGCAAAAAATGGATACGCAAGGAAAGGTAATTCTGGAAGCTAATATTAACGGATATTTTTTTCTCTATAACTATATGAGAAAACTTAGTCCGGACTGCCTGTGCATCATTGTAGACAAATATCCGGAAATGCTTGAAATGTACAAGTCACTGATAGACCTGCTCAACCTGAACCAAAAAATTCTTTACATCGCCGATGCTGACACAGATTACCCCCTAGCCCCCGGTTGTGTAGATATTCATGTGAGTTTTTTTGGTGAAAATGAACACCAGTTTTATCACAAAAACTGCTTCTTGTACGATGCAAAGCGTTATTTCTCAGATAAGGCAATCATTTTAGGGAGTCTGCTCAGTTATCCGCTTAATTCAGAGACACACAAGCTGCTCAGGAAAAAATACCCGGAAGGCAGCGAAGTTGGCTATAATCTTACTGCTTTAAAGGGACAATATAGAAAGCAAAACTACAAACTGACTGCACAAAAAGTGGGAAGCATCCAAGAACTGCCGCTAAAGCAATATGCCTTTGAGTGTCACGTAAACGGTGAAATACTCGAATTTTATCACTTCAAAGCAGAACCAATGGCCTCGACAAAAAAAGAGCAATCTAGGTAAATGCAAATAAGCTGCACTGCGTTTAATAATAAATAGGTACTTTAAATATCAAAAATAAAAAAGATCGCCCAAAGGTGACCTAAAAAAATCATTTATATCTTGAATTTCAGGAACATAGAACTTCAAGATTTTTAAATGACAATAACCCAGATCAAAGATCTGGGTTATTGTCATTTAAGTTATGGTGAACCATCGGGGATTCGAACCCCGGACACCCTGATTAAAAGTCAGGTGCTCTGCCAGCTGAGCTAATGATTCATTTCTTTTTTGAACAGCTCATATAGTATACCAAGATTTTATGAATATGTCAATCATTTTTTTATTTTTTATTTTAATAGATTTTAAAAAGGGAAAATATTCTTCCTCTTAATTTGACATTTTTAATTTTATTCTTCATAATGGAAACAAGAAAAAATTTATACTGAATGAATTTTTACAGAAGTACAAATGAATGGAGCTTACGATTCAATGGAACAAATTCTAAATCGGCGTACAGAAAACCCAGTGCTTCGATTCTTAAAATGGCGCTATGCACCCTTTCTTATTTTTCTAATTTACGCGATCATTGTTCACTGCACGATGCAGCTTGGAACTGACGATGATGTCCTTTTTGCAAAAGCTTTGCAGGACGAAGGTCCTCTTCTTCACTATTATACTACCCGTTATGCAACTTGGACTTCACGGTTGCTTTTAGAAACTGTTTTAATTTATGTCATTCAGATTCCCTTACTTTGGAAAATACTTGATATTGCTATTTTTGTCTCAATTCCGGCACTGCTTTCTTTCCTTTTTGACAAAGGAAACAATTGGGGAATTCGCTGGCTTTTTGTCTTTTTAATGGTTCTTTATCCGTTTCATGATATGGCAACCGCCGGTTGGATTACAACAACAGTCAATTATCTATGGCCGCTGGCTGCAGGAATCGCTACTTTTTTGCCCATTAAGAAACTTTTACAGAATAAACCACTTCGCTGGTACCATTATGTAATCAATATTCCACTTGTACTTTTCGCTTCCAATCAGGAACAATGCTGTGTAATCATTGCAGCTATGTTTTTCTTTTTCCTAATCAAGCAAATCATCTGCAAAAAGAATTGGCACTACCCCGCCATTATGCTTTTCCTCTGTGCTTTAATGCTTCTTTTTATTATGACATGTCCCGGTAATAAAGCAAGGCTTGCTTTTAATACGGAATATTGGCTTCCGGAATTTTCCAGCCTGCATTTAGGCGGAAAAATCGAATTGGGATTTTCCTCTACCCTCTACGCATTTCTATTTATGATGGGTCCGTGCGGATCTAATTACATCATCCTCACATTTACATTTTTGTTGTTTTTAGCTGCACTAAAATCAAAAACTTCTATTTTTAAAAAAATCATTTGTTTTTCGCCATTTGGTATCTGTTTACTTTTTTCCTTGCAACCTGTTTTAAACTCGGTTCCCATTTTGAATCGCTTTTTTAGCCGGATTAACACTGCTATGACTTCAACCGGCACTCGCCCATTTTCACATTTGCCGGAAACTATTTTTCCTGATGCTGTTTTAAGTTTGATTTGTCTTGCAATCATTCTTTCCATGTTCTTTGTTTTTCAAAACAGAAAACGCTTTTGGCTTGCTCTTTATACCATGGCAGCAGGATTTATTACGCGCCTTGCAATGGGATTTTCTCCTACGGTCTGGGCCTCCAGTACTAGGACTTATTTATTCTTCTACATTGCGGTTATTATAGACGCTGTTTTGGTCTTAATGGAAATACAAGAAAATTCCGCTGTACTTAAAATGAAACATTATCGTTTCAAAAAATAATAAATAATTAATGGAAAAAAGGCCGCCTTAAACAGGCGGCCTTTTCAGAGAGAGGAGAAATTTATGAAAATGTCTTATAATCACTTTGAATAATTTTAAGATACACTCCTTATGTGATGGTTTGATGAAAAAAATCACATAATTATAAAAATCTTAAAAAATGAGTTGACTTTTTAAACTGCAACTAATATAATATCAGTATAGCAAATTGATACTAAAACGATTACAGTTAAAAGGAGGTTTGAAAAAATGAACAGTGACTTCTGCGTAGCCGTTCATGCATTGGTCTATTTAAATCGTAAAGCAGAAGTCGTTTCCAGCGAAGAACTTGCTAAAAACATTTGCACTCACCCTGCTCGAGTACGCAAAGTTCTCTCTAAACTGAAACGAACCGGTCTAGTCGCAACCAAAGAAGGAATCGAAGGCGGTTATCGTTTTGTTGGGAATCCCGAGTCAATGACACTTGACGAAATCAGCAAAGCTCTTGACGTTCGTTTTGTAGAATCTTCATGGCACAGCGGAGATAGTGATATGGATTGTTTAATTGCTTCTGGAATTGCAAAAATCATGGATGGAATTTACGAAGATCTGGACAAACTATGTAAAGATCATTTGAAAACTGTAACAATTCAAACAATCGATGATGAAATTTTCCGCAAAAACAAATAATCAAAATCTATTTTTAAGGAGGAATACTTTATGGAAATCAAAACCTTAACATCCGAAAATTTTGAGGCTGAAGTCTTAAAGGAATCAAAAACGGTTCTAGTTGATTTTTGGGCAAGCTGGTGTGGTCCCTGCCGTATGCTCTCCCCCGTTGTTGACCTAATTGCAGAAGAGCGCCAAGACGTAAAAGTCTGCAAGGTTAACATTGATGAACAGCCGGAATTAGCACAAAAATTTGGCATTATGAGCATTCCAACACTGCTCGTTTTTCGTGATGGAAAACAGGTAAATTCTTGTGTTGGTGTACACCCCAAACAAGACATTTTAAACATTCTTTAATTTCAATTAACTCAAAAGATCTACAAAAGTCGCCTCCGATAATAGGGAGACGGCTTTCTTTTTATTTTTCAAAAAACAACTGCTTTGCTTTTCCTCTCAAAAATCGGAAAAGCAAAGCAGCCGTCAAATAATTTATATTAACAATAAAATGCGAATGATTAGATATCTTCCGGATCAACGACTGTCTTATCCTCTGCAGTTGCATAGGAGAAGCCAGCGACGATTTCCTTCGTATCACGAGCAATCATCAATTCCTCGTTGGTCGGAATAACCCATACCTGTACCTGAGAATCAAAGGAAGAAATCTTTCCGCCTTTTCCAAGAATCATCTGATCATTGAGAACTCCATCGACCTTCGTTCCAAGGAACCGCAGATAGCGGCATACACCATAACGGATCTTCGGAACATTCTCGCCAAGACCTGCTGTAAAGACGATCGCGTCAAGACCATTCATCGCAGCAGCATAAGCACCAATATATTTTGCGATCTGATAGATCAGCATTTCGTGAGTTAAAGCAGCTTTGTGATCGCCACGAATTTCTGCACTGGTTACATCACGGTCATCGCTGTAGCCGCAGACACCAAGCATACCGGATTTTTTATTGAGAAGATCGTCCATCTCTTTTGCAGTCATGCCCTCTTTTTCCATCAGGAAAGTTACAATAGAGGGATCAAGATCACCACAACGAGTTCCCATCATAAAACCGCCCAGCGGGGTCAGGCCCATACTGGTATCTACAACATGACCATCTTTAATTGCGGTAACAGAAGAACCATTTCCAATATGGCAGGTAACCATCTTAATATCTTCCAGCGGCTGATGCATCAGGTGTGCACAGTGCTGGCTCACATAACGGTGGCTGGTTCCGTGGAATCCATAACGGCGAATCTTATATTTCTCATAATACTCATAAGGAATCGCGTACATATAGGCTTTTTCAGGCATGGTAGCATGAAAGCTTGTATCAAAAGTGATACATTCCGGCATCTTTGTACCGAATACCTCGCGGCATGCAAGGATTCCCTGCAGCTCCGGGCCGTTATGAAGCGGTGCCAGCGGGACGAGACTCTCTACGCCCTTGATAACCTCGTCGTCAACTAATACGCTGTGATGGAAGATAGAACCGCCCTGCGCAACACGATGACCAATTGCAGCGATTTCAGAAAGGTTCTTGATTACGCCGAATTCTTTATCGACTAGAATCTGGGTCACGAGTTTAAAGGCTGCCTTGTGATCCGGCAGAGCAGGCTCAGAACTAGTTTTGCGGCCGTCCGCAGTCTTATGGCTGAATGATCCCTTCTCCTGACCGATTCGTTCACAATTTCCTTTGCAGAGCATTTTCTCCGTATCCATATCAATCAGCTGATATTTGAGCGAAGAACTGCCGGCATTGATGACCAGAATTTTCATTTTTGTTAACTTCCTCCTAAATTAAAAGATGAACAGAATTACTTGCAACTTCTTGATGAACAAAGTAATATATATATGATAATACATGTTTTTCGGGATTTCAAGGCAAAGGAGCAAGAAAACGATGAAAATATGCGCAGTCATATGTGAGCTAAACCCCTGTCACTTCGGTCATCAGGCTCTTTTTGACGCTGCGCGGAAAAATGGTGCCACTCACATTGCTGCTATTTTAAGCGGAGATTTCGTGCAGCGCGGAGAACCTGCTTTGCTCCCAAAATGGGAACGTGCTGCTCAAGCACTTTCGATTGGCGCCGATTTAGTGATTGAGCTCCCTGTTCCGTTTGCGACAGCCGGTGCAGAAACGTTTGCGAAAGGCGGCGTTTCCCTTGCCGGAGCCATCGGTACAGACTTTCTCGCTTATGGCAGCGAGTGTGCTGATCTCAATTCCCTCAATATTCTTGCAAATACATTGCTTTCTGAAAAATTCTCAGAACGCTTAAATGATTTTCTAAGAGAGGGAATTTCTTTTGCCGCCGCACGTGAGAAGACAATTGAGGCTCTCTGCGGAAAAGAAATGGCAGCACTCTTAAAAATGCCAAACAATATTCTTGCCGTGGAATACGAAAAAGCAAAAAAGGAACTGCATCTTTCAATGGATTCCATGACAATTCCGCGGTTAGGTGCTGTGCATGACAGTCTTTGTGATTCTTCTTTTCAAAGCAGCAGCCGAATTCGTCAGGAGATTTTTTCCGATGGAGACTGGTTTCCCATGATACCGGAAAAATCAGCTGTCATCCTCAAAGAAGCTATCACAAAAGGTTATGCACCGGCTTCTTTTAAATACGCTGAGCGAGCCGTTCTCTATGCACTGAGAAAATTGCAGCCGGAAGATCTTATGCACCTCCCGGATATTTCAGAAGGTCTCGAAAATCGTATTTATGCTGCCGTTCGAAATGCTTCTTCTTTGGAATCTCTTTACGCACAGATTAAAACGAAACGCTATCCTTTATCTCGGATTCGAAGAATCATTCTCAGTGCATTTTTAGGGATTCAAAAAACAGATACTGCTCTGCTTCCTCCCTATCTTCGGATTCTCGCCATTGGAAAGAAGGGGCAAGAGCTTTTGCATTTTATCAAAAGCAACACAAATTTGCCGATTATTACACATTCCTCAGATCATTTTGCTCTTGACAGTAAGGCCTTTCATATGATTGAATTAGAGCATCTGGCATCTGATCTGTATGCACTTTGCATGCCTGTTCCACGCCCTTGCGGCAGTGATTTGACTCATGGTATAATCGTTTCGGAATAAAGTCCAGAGTTTAAGAGGGGGAAAAGCTCTTATGAGTATCGAAATGCAGGAAATTGAGTATGAACCGTTCGGACGATGCATTAAAATTTCCAACCGGGTTTTAGAGGCAATTATCTCCATCGATTTTGGTCCTCGCATCTTAAAATTTAATTTTCTCAACGAAGAAAACGCACTATATGAAGATAAGCAGGATCAACATGTTTATCAAAATGAAATTCTGCATGAATATTTTGGAAAAGACGCGAAATTCCACTGCTATGGAGGACACCGACTTTCAGTTGCACCGGATGTAATGCCTCAAAGCTATTATCCTGATAACGAACCGGTTGTCTACGGTCCCATTAATGGCGGAGTCACTTTTACATCTCCCCGCCAGCAAGACAGCGAGATTCAATTTTCTATGGATATCATGATGTCGGATGGAACTTCCGATATTATGGTCGTTCATAAGCTAAAAAATTGTTCTTCTTCAGAAAAAAGCATTGCACTTGCCGCAATTACAATGACTCAAAGGGATGGCCTCTTGATTGTTCCCCAAAACCAGGGACACGATGAAAAGCACTATCCAAACCGTCATATTTCTCTGTGGCCTTTTTCAAGTTTCCGCGACCCACGCCTCTTTGTCGGGGATCGGTATTTAACGGTTAAACACGCAGCAGCAGAACAGTATTTAAAATTCGGGATTAACGATGTGCAGGGTTGGGCGGTTTATGTCCGCAATCATACTGCTTTGATGGCACGTTTTATCCATAACACTGCTTGTGCTTATCCGGATTTCGGAGCTTCTTTTGAATCTTACGTCTGCAATGACTACACCGAAATGAGGGTGCTTTCTCCGCTCTATACAGTTGCTCCGGGAAAAATAATTCGTCATGTCGAAAATCTTTCACTCTTCCACATTGACAACCTTCCGAATGCCGAAGATGAAGATGCCATTGAAAATTTTTGCGAACAGCTTGCACCCTAAAAAATTAAAAAAAGACCCATGTGCCGTAAATAAACGGGGCATGGGTCTTTTTTTATGCCGTTATATTGTCTTTTCCACCTGCCGAACAAAAGCTGCTGGCCTTTTGTTTATCTGTTCAGCTTCTTTCGCCTGCAACACATGATAATGCTTAATCAACAACTCCACAAACTCTTTTTCTGCTGCCGTTAACTCTGATTTTTCCTTGTAAATCACTCCAAAACGAAGACATTCGTTGCACCCTAAAAGAGGAATGGAAACTACCTGATAGCGAGAATCCTGTTGTTCAAATTCTGTAATGCCTATCGTAAAAAAATCACTCTCAGAAATTAGGCTCATCTGCTCTGCACGGTCATTTACATAAACAATCTTCGGTGACTCATTTAAATCCAAATGAAGATTTTGTGTTGTAATTCGATAAATAAAATCTTCAAATTGGCCAATATAGCGAACAAATCCATATTGTTTTAATACAGAAAGATCAATTAAATCCTGATTTTGAAGAAGCTCATGACTACGTGAAAGACAAATAGATGGCTGAAAAAGTGCTAACGGAACAAAATGAAGCCCTGCCTCACAAAACTGTTTCTGTTTTGCTGAAGATTCACGGGAAGCAAAATGAATAACTCCTACATTTGATTTACCTTCCATGACATTTTCAATTACATTCATTTCCGCATCTTCTTTTAAACAAAAAGAAAAGCTTTTTTCATCCTGATGCTTTCTGCAAATCTGATTAAAACACTCAGCCGTATGTGAAAAACGAGTCATAGAAACATTAAGGGTGCTTTTTTCTGGTTTAGAGGAATCTGAAAACGTTTTTAATCGCTCAAGTTCTTTCAAAATAATTTTGCAGTGATCCAAAAAATGCTCCCCATCCGGTGTTAAAGAACAGCCTTTTCGCGTTCTATAAAAGAGCTGCACACCAGCCTCTTCTTCAATTTCCTTAATAATGTGGCTCAAATGAGGCTGTGAAATATAGAGTAGTTTAGCCGCCTGATTAATAGAACCATTTTGTGCGACTTTTTCAAAATACTCTAGGTACTTAATTTCCAAAGTGCAAAGCCCCCTAATTTTTTAAATTTATTTTTATCTTTAATTTATAAAATTAAGAATATTATCATTATTAGTTTATTAAATTCTGTATTATTTATATCATATTTCCACTTTTTCGTAAAGCGAATTACTGTTTTTTGTATAATTACACGGATTTTCCTTTTGGTTTCTGTTGATTTTTTCTATATAATCCCCCGATATTTCTATTCGTAATTCAAATAATTAGACTTAATTAAATTATGTTATAGTATTAATATACATTAATTAATAAATGATTTCGGGGTGATTTTTATTAAAATGAAACAATTATTAGAAAGTTCGCTAAAAAGCGCTATTTTATATGGCCAGCATTACCTTGCAAACGGAAAAGTAGCATCCTACATTCCGGAATTAGCAAAAGCTGATCCACATCAATTAGGACTTTGCCTCATTACCAAAGAAAAAGAAATTTATCACGCTGGCGACTGGTTAGTGCCTTTTACGATGCAAAGTATTTCAAAAACTTTTTCTTTAATTGCAGCACTTCAAACATCCGGATACCAAAAAGTTTTTAGTAAAGTAGGCATGGAACCTACCGGTGATGGATTCGACAGTATTGTTCAGCTGGAAACCAAGCAGTTAATTCCCTTTAATCCCATGATCAATGCTGGTGCAATCGTCACTGTTAGCTGTATTGATAGCAAAGATCCCGTCAAAGAATTTCTGGATCTGGTACATAAGCTATGCGCAAACAATGAAATCAAAATAAATGAAGCTACCTATTTGTCAGAAAAAAAAGCCGGCATGCGCAACCGCTCCATTGCTTATCTTTTGGAAAGTGATCACATTCTCGAGGGAGACCCCGAAATTATTTTGGATCATTATTTTAAGATGTGTTCGGTTTCTGTTACGACAAAAGATCTTGCTCATTATGCTTGGGTTCTAGCAAATGACGGTCTTGATCCCATCACGGGAGAACGCCTTATCGAAGGATGGATTGTACGAATCGTAAAGACCTTGATGATGACTTGCGGTATGTACGACGAATCCGGTGAATTTGCAGTCAAAGCGGGGATTCCCTCAAAAAGTGGAGTAGGAGGTGGAATCGTATCTGTGGCCCCAAATGGAATTGGAATTGCTGCTTTTGGCCCGGCACTCAATAAAAAGGGAAACAGTGTCGGCGGTACACATATGATTGAGTACTTATCCAAGGAACTTAATCTTCATTATTTTGCAAACCAATCTGACATCACCGCATAAAAAGATAAAAAGATTAAAAGGAGTTGGAAAAAATTGGAAGCTATCAGTCAACAAATCGGAAATATAAATGATTTTCTTTACGGGTATATTTTAATTGCACTTTTAATTTTCAGCGGCATCTTTTTTTCAGTTGCCACACGATTTGTACAATTTCGAAAGTTTAAAGAAGGCAACCGATTATTATTTGAAAAAAGCAACAATGCCCAAGCCGTTTCCGGGTTTCAGGCACTTATGGTTTCAACCGCTTCCCGTGTAGGTGTAGGTAATATTGCCGGTGTTGCAACAGCAATTGCGCTGGGCGGCTCAGGAGCTGTATTTTGGATGTGGCTGACTGCACTGCTCGGCGGTGCAACAGCCTGCATAGAAAACACCATGGCACAGGTCTATAAAAAGAAAAACAAAGATGGCTCATTCAGCGGCGGCCCCGCTTATTATATTCAAAAAGTTTTTCATAAACGCTGGTTAAGCGTTTTGTTTTCCATTTGTCTAATCATTACATTTGCTTATGGCTTTGAATGTTTACAGGCAAATTTGATCACTTCTTCTATGGAACGTTACGTTGGAAACAACTCAACAGCTATTATTATTATCGGTTTGATCATGTCGGCACTGACGGCATACGCAGTCTTTGGAGGTCAGAAAACCATCGCAAAAATTACCGAAGTGATCGTTCCTATTATGGCTGCTATCTACCTTGTTTTTTGTCTTGTGGTTATCATTACAAACGCTTCAAATCTGCCAGGCGTCTTTTCCAGTATTTTTGCAAATGCTTTCGACTTTAAAACTATTTTTGCCGGATTCTCCGGTTCTGCAATCATGTACGGCGTAAAAAGAGGCCTTTATTCCAATGAAGCCGGCATGGGTTCTGCACCAAACGCTGCCGCTACTGTTGCAACCTCCCATCCTGCAAAACAAGGCTTTGTACAAATGCTTGCAGTCTATATTGATACCATTCTGATTTGCAGCGCAACTGCTCTAATGGTTCTAAGCACTGGCGTTTCCACACAAGGAGAATCGGCGCTTCCTTTAGTACAAAAGGCAGTCGGTTCTCAATTCGGAGAACCCGGAATCTTAATTATTACCGTCTCCATTTTCTTCTTTGCGTTCAGCACCATTATCGGAAATTATTATTATACAGAATCCAACGTTCTTTATATTTTGCAAAAATCAACTAATTTTAAGTTGTTCCGTACCAGCATTGTAGTTGCTGTTTTCATCGGTTGTATCATGGATACCAGCCTTGCATGGAATATCGCCGATTTTGCAATGTGCCTAATGGCCATTTTAAATGTGCCGGCGTTGCTTTGCATGACTCGAAAATATCTGCACGTTCTTTCTGATTATGAAAGGCAGAGAAAGCAAGGCAAAAATCCTGTTTTCTATGCAAAAGATGCAGGAATTGATGATGCCGATTATTGGGAATATTCTGATCTCTCCGATGAAACGGAAATTCCCGCTGTAAAAACATCCTGAGTTCCTTAATTCAAAGAAATGGTGTCCGATATTTTATCGGGCACCATTTCTTTATTTTGCAAAAATATTTTTCATTCCCGCTTGAGTAACACGCTCTTTAATTGCGGCAATATTTGTCGTATAAGTTCCTTTTTCTTTCATACGCTGGAACAAAGTCGAACCCGAAAAAGTATATCTTTTTCGAATTCCTTCCGGTGTTTGCATCTGCTCTCTTACGAAATGAATTGCATCTCCAACTACAGTTGATTCCGGAAAAATAAGCAGTTCCTGATTTTTAACAAGCCGTACTGCATTAAATCCTGCCAACGTTCCTGTTGCGATTGCCTCCGTATGTCCAACCAAAAGTCCTGATTTTTCTCCGGCACAAAATAGATTTTCCATATTCTCTACTCTGAGAGTATCATCCCGTGGAGCCATTTCAAAGAAGCGCATGGAATTTCCACGGCCTCCGGCATATGGATCCTCATACCGTGCATCGGAAAGTCCAGGAATCTGATGAAGGCGCTGCAAATTAAAATAGGGCGTCATTAATTTTGCATGTCCTGTATCAAGCAGAATCAAATTTTTTGCAAATTCCGGCTGTGCGTACTGTTGACAGCTTTTGATGGAAAGATGATTTTCAATCAGTTCCGGTGGAATTGGAATCATTGCGACCCCTGTTTGATTCAGCGTTTCAACTATTTCTGGAGAAAGCGATTCTTTGAATAATTTACAGGAACCACTCATCGTTCCAACCGTACCATCTGCTTTTTGTCCACAGATTTCCTTAACTCCGCAGAGGCCGGTCAAACTAACCCTGCCGCCAAAACTAGGGCAGCGTAAAACACACATAGCACAGCCGTTTCCGTATTTTCCGCAATTCTGCATTGGCCCTGCTGTTCCAGTCGCATCCACAAAGGCATCTCCAGAAATTTTTGTCCCATCCATAAGTTCCACTGCCATTAAACAGTTATCTTTTTTTTCGACTTTTGATACACGCGCCTGAAATCGGACTTCTACCTTTAAGCTTTTTAAATATCGTTCTACAGCACCGGGCATTTCCCCAACGTCATAAATACTTGCATGCTCATGACCAGGAAAGGAAACATTACGGTGTCTGCAGTGCTGATCAATTAAGCAGAACAGCTCCCCGCCGCCCATGGCAATCATTTCTTCCTCTGCAGTATAACGTCCGTTATTTCGCATAATTCCGCCGACTAAACCGGTTCCCAAAAGCATATCAGTACGTTCTAATAAAACTGTTTCCGCTCCCATTTTAGCTGCGCGTACAGCGGCAGCACACCCTGCCCATCCGCCTCCGACAATTACGATTTTCATCTTTCCATTCCTCACTTTCTTACTTTTTTTAGCTTTTGCTTGTTTTTACCTGTTATTTTTGACGACTCTCATTTAAAAATACGCCCTAAAAATTTCTTTTATGTGTCGCTTTCTTTCCCTTTATGTTATAATAAAAATACAATAAACAGACGGAGGCAATCATGATGTATGAAAATTGGGAAACGTTAAAATCCGCCTGCCTCGAATGCCAAAAATGCGATCTCTGTAAAGGGCGTACCAATCTGGTCTTCGGAGTTGGAAATCCGCAATCGAAGGTTTTGTTCGTCGGAGAAGGCCCCGGCGAACAGGAAGACCTAAAAGGGGAACCATTTGTTGGCCGCAGCGGACAACTGCTAGATAAATATCTTGACGCCGTAGGACTTGACCGCCACAAAAACATCTATATTGCAAACATTGTAAAATGCCGCCCACCCAAAAACCGCGACCCTCTTCCGGAAGAACAAGATGCTTGTATTTCATGGTTACGCAATCAAACCGCTCTGATACGTCCGAAAATTCTTGTATGTCTCGGCAGAATCGCCGCACAAAAAATCATCAATCCAAATCTTCGCATTACAAAAGAGCATGGCCAATGGACTCAGAAAGGCGAAATGTGGATGACCGCTACGTTGCACCCGGCAGCCCTTCTGCGTGATCCCAGAAAAAAGCCGGACGCTTTTGAAGATTTCCTTTCCATTCGAAAAAAGATGGAAGAGCTTAAATTGATTGAGCCAATGAATCATTAATGATCTAAAAAAGACTTCTCTGTACATCTCGTATTTGAGACATACACAGAAGTCTTTTTTCTTATGCCAAATGAAAAACATCAAAACATAAAAATGCAATCAAAACACCTAATACAAGCCCTGCAAGGACTTCTCTGGGTCGATGCCCCAAAGAAGTATCCATTTCTTCAATCTGCAGCAAATTCTTTTTTCGTCCCTCGGTCAATGCAGGATCCGCAAGAAGGCACTCTTTCATAATGTTAATTGCTTCTGCATGACGGCCAGCCGCCCAGCGAACACCCATTGCATCATAAATAACTACACAGCCAAAACAGGTTAAAACCGCAAATATCGGTGAGCTAAATCCAAATAACCTCCACGCTGTATAAACGATACTGCCAACAAAAGCAGAATGTGCGCTAGGCATTCCACCTGCTGCAATCATTTGATGCCAATTATAAAAACGGTTTTGTATATAAAAACGGATCGTTTTTATTAGCTGCGCTATCAACCAAGAAAGTACGCCAATATTGATGAGCGGATTGCTCACAACTGTTCTCAGCATTTCGCCCTCGCTTTCTCTTTCTATTTCACACTCTCATTATCTTTTAGTTTACTACAGAATGCTTTTTCGGTCAAGAAATTTGACAAAATGAAATTCTATTGTTATAATGTGCCTGAATCAAAGCAGGGGTGCTCCGTCCGAAAAATCGGACGATGCTGAGAGTGAACACAGTTCACAACCCTTTCGCCTGATCCGGATAATACCGGCGGAGGTAGCATTTTATCAAGATTTCACCGTCCGCGCAGGATTTTTCTCTGCACGGGCGGTTTTTTTGATTCTGCTTCTGTTTTATATCCGAACAAAATAAAAAGGAGTGAAACGTATGAAATTTCCCGCAAGTATCGCTATTCAAGTGCTTCCAAATGTAGATTCTGATAAAGAGGTCGTTCGTATTGTTGATGAGGTGATCGCCTACATCAAAAGCACCGGAGTCTCTTATTATGTTGGTCCATTTGAAACCACCATCGAGGGTAACTATGAGGAACTCATGGAAATCGTTAAAAATTGTCAGTACATTGCCATCAAAGCAGGCTGTCCCCAAGTCGCCTCCTACGTTAAAATTGCCTACAAACCAGAAGGCGGGGTGCTGACGATTGCACAAAAAGTGGACAAATATCACAAATAAGCTGGCGTCTCCTCTGCTGCTTATTCTGTTGATTTTTCTTTGGCAAGTGGCCGTTGATCTTCGTTGGATTCCGCGATACCTTTTGCCAAGTCCTACCGACGTAATCGCTGCTTTCTTTTCTGATTTTTCCAATCTGATGGTACAGGCCGGTTTCACCTTACAAGAAACTTTTTTAGGAATGCTGATTGGGGTATGTCTTGCATTTCTGACTGCGGTTGCAATGGATCGGTTTAAATTCTTTTATCACGCATTATATCCAATTCTAGTCATTACACAAACCATTCCAACCATTGCGATTGCCCCGCTTCTACTAATTTGGATGGGGTTTGGGATTGCACCGAAAGTCGTCCTAGTTGTGATCGTCTGCTATTTTCCGATCTCTGTCTCGCTTTTAGACGGATTTCGTTCTGTCGATCCGGACACGGTTCGCTTAATGAAAACGATGGGCAGTTCTCGCTTACAAATCTTTCGCTACGTCAAATTTCCCGCAAGCCTGAGTCGTTTTTTTGCGGGACTCAGGATCAGTACCACTTATGCGATGGTCAGTGCTGTCGTTGCAGAATGGTTAGGCGGCACCAACGGTCTTGGCGTCTATATGACCCGCGTTCGCAAAGCCTATGCCTACAACAACATGTTTGCTGTTATTTTACTCACCAGTATCATCAGTCTACTTTTAATGAAAGCCGTTGACCTTCTGCAAAAGTTCTGCATGCCTTGGGAAAAATCCGAAAAGCAATCTTCAAAAAACAATTAAGGAGTTAAATATGAAATTTAAAAAATTTGCAGCCTGTTTTTTAGCACTATCCATTCCTTTCGGGATAGCCGGCTGCGGCAGTACACAAGCTTCCTCTTCCAACACGGCAGTTTCTTCTCAGACTGCCTCTCAAACGCAGAATCCAGAAAAAATCACGTTTGTTCTTGACTGGACTCCGAATACCAATCATACCGGAATCTATGCCGCACAAAAGCTTGGCTATTTTGCCGACGAGGGTTTGGACGTTGAGATCGAACAGCCTCCGGAAGATGGTGCGGTCTCTTTAGTCGGCTCCGGAAAAGCACAGTTCGGTGTAGGATTTCAGGATTCCGATATTGCCCCTGCTTTAACAGCGGACACTCCCGTCCCAATTACAGCCGTTGCTGCGCTGATTCAGCATAATACCAGTGGGATTATTTCTCTAAAAAGTAAGGGGATTACTTCTCCAAAAGAGATGGAAGGCCATACTTATGCTACTTGGGATACCCCAGTAGAAAAAGCCATGGTCAATTACATCATTCAAAAAGACGGAGGCGATGCAACAAAGCTCAAGATGGTTCCTTGTGGAAACAGTTTTGACGCTGTTGCAGCCATTCAGTCCAATGTTGATACTGCATGGGTTTATTATGCTTGGGATGGCCTTTCTGCTAAAGTGCAAGGAGTCGAAACAAACTATTTTGCATTTAAAGATATTGACCCGATATTTGATTGTTATACCCCGGTTTTAATTGCCAACAATGACTTTCTTAAAAAAGAGCCCGAAACAGCAAAGAAATTTCTCTCTGCCGTACAAAAAGGGTATCAATATGCAATCGATCATCCTGATGATGCTGCAGAAATTTTGATGGATGCAGCACCGGAGCTTCGCAGCAATGAATCTTTAGTAAAAGAGAGCCAAGAATGGCTTGCTTCAAAATATCAAGATGACGCCCCCCAATGGGGAATCATTGATGCTTCCCGTTGGAACGCTTTTTATAAATGGCTCTATGATAATCAGCTAATCAAAAAAGAAATTCCTGCTGGAGAAGGCTTCTCCAATGACTATCTGCCAAATGAAAAATGAGGGAATCATTTCTTTTAAAAGCGGAAAATCTCTCACAGGAATTTTCCGGCACAACGATTTTGAAAGATGTAAATCTCTATCTGGCAGAAGGTGAACTTATCTGCCTGCTTGGTGTTTCCGGTGCTGGAAAGACCACTCTGTTTAATATTTTATCCGGTCTTCAAATGCCCAAAAGCGGTCATGTCTTTCTGCACGAAAAAGAGATCACGGGAAAAGCCGGCCATCTTGCTTATATGCTGCAGAAAGATCTGCTTCTTCCTTATCGCACGGTGCTTGATAATGCAGCACTGCCTCTTTTAATCCGCGGCGAAACAAAAACACAAGCCAGAGAAAAAGCAGCCGCATTTTTTTCGGAGTTCGGAATTTCCGGTACGGAAAACAAATGGCCCTCTCAACTTTCAGGCGGGATGCGGCAGCGGGTTGCCCTCTTAAGGACCTATCTTTCAAATGATGGCGCTGCCCTCTTAGATGAGCCATTTTCAGCTTTAGATACGATTACCAAAAGTGCCATTCATCACTGGTATCTGAATGTGATGGAAAAGATCAAACTTTCCACCCTCTTTATCACCCATGATATTAATGAAGCCATCCTTCTTTCTGACCGTATTTATATTCTCTCTGGCACTCCATCCACCATTACCGCCGAAATAAAAATTGCTGAGCCACGGCCACGTTCCAATGATTTTTCACTGAGTTCTGCCTTTCTAGATTACAAAAAACAAATTTTGTCATTGCTAAAGCTCAACGGAGCATCATAAAAAGGAAGCCGATAGAATAGTCATTCTGTCGGCTTCCTTTTTATCTATTATTATTGCAGATTCATTCCGTGCCTTCGCACTGCTTTGGTAATCCCGCCAATCTCATCCTGCAAAAACAAAAACGCTTCATTCGGAGAACTACTTCTGATTGCCTGCCCCACTGCTCTTTTTAGCGGTTCGGACAAAGTTTCCTCATAGAGCATGCAGCCTCTTTCCAAAAGGCCACCCGATGTTGCATGATGTTTGATGTTTAAAATCAGTTTTTCTCTTGATTCCAGCTGTACATTCAATAAATTCATCTCATAAGACAAGTGATTGATTTGTTCAGCTTCTTCCAATGAAATCGAAAGCTCCTGTTTTGCTGTATATTGGCTAAGTCCGGAAAACCATGCGTTCTCCATCGAATCGAGAAAATAACGCGCCCAATTTGGTAAACCATCTTCTCCACACGGATAGACAGACTTCGGTGCATTCGCTTCTCTTTTACGATGATAGAACCGCACAGCAGAACCAATTTTCTGGGTGGAAATCTGCTGTCCACATGCCTGTGCCGCATCACAGATATCCATAGCCGCATTACTCCAAAGATGACTGCTGATCTTAACTGCCAAAAGTGAAATAACATCGTGGTCATTGAGGAAAAAGACTTCTCCGGTTTTGGAAAGCAGGGTCTGCACTCTCTGCCGAAAATCTTCCCCTGCATTCTGAGAAAGAGAGACGAAACTTGCGCCCAAAGCACCTGCTTCCACACCGGCGATGGGCTCCGCCATGCTAGGCATTATCTTTGCAGCAGAAATTGGAAGCTCTAACTTTTTAGAAAACCAGTCTGCAGAAAGTCCCGGAATCGCAGAAACAATTTCCGGCAAAG
Organism: Ruminococcaceae bacterium BL-4; assembly: GCA_902809935.1. Taxonomy (NCBI): domain Bacteria; kingdom Bacillati; phylum Bacillota; class Clostridia; order Eubacteriales; family Oscillospiraceae; species Ruminococcaceae bacterium BL-4. The sequence goes on from LR778134.1 coordinate 2,228,902, forward strand.
GTAATCTCTGCTTTGACCGCTCTTTGCAATACGGAAAAATAGTATTCTCCGCAATTTTCTTTGCTTGATCCGGTGGAGGAGAAAAAATAATCATCTGCGGTTGAAATTGTTTCAAAACCTCGCGGCCGTTTCCTGCACTTAAAGGAAAAGGAAGTTCCTTTTCGCGCTGTTCCAGATTTTCAAAGCTGCCTTTTACTGCACGCACCTCTTTCGAGAGGTCTGAAGTCAATAATTGATATCCGGGGATCAGATAATCTCCACCAAGAAATCCCGCCCCTATAATAACGATCTTCATTTTTACAGATCCGGAATGGTCTCTTTTAGACTCTTCATCGCAAGGAGTGTCTTTGAGATCAATTCATCCATTGTCCAACCCAGCATTTCGGCACCTTTTCGAATGACATCCCGAGAACAGCCGGCTGCAAACTTTACATCTTTAAACTTTTTCTTGACGGATTTCGGTTCCATATCCATAATGCTGCGGCTGGGTCTTACAAGAGCAACCGCACCGATCAAACCTGTCAGCTCATCGACCGCATAAAGTACCTTTTCCATCATCAATTTAGGTTCAATATCCACACGGATTCCCCATCCATGACTCGCCGTTGCACGAATCAATTCCGGATCCAGATCCAATTCTTTCATGAGTTCCTGACTTTTTACGCAATGTTCTTCCGGCCAGCGCTCAAAATCCAGATCATGGAGCATCCCCACAGCACGCCAAAAATCCACTCGCTCAGGATCATATTCCTTTGCAAAATATCCCATGACTCCCGAAACGATTTCTCCATGCCGCAAATGGAACGCATCTTGATTGTACTTTTCCAAAATCTTTCTGGCCTCATCAACCGTTGGTACATAAGACATAAAAGTCCCTCCTAATTTAATCCATCAATTGCCCATTTCAAACGATCCATCGCTATTTCCAGAATGGAACGAGGACAAGCAATGTTCATTCTCTGAAAGCCCTCTCCGCCCTGTCCGAAGATTGGACCATCATCTAACCACAACCGTGCTTTCTTTGTAATAAAATCATCCAATTCAGACGGCGAAAGCTTCAATGCACGAAAATCAAGCCAAAGTAAATAAGTTCCTTCCGGCTCAATGAGATGGATCTGCGGCAGCTTTTCGGCAAGATATTTCCGCACAAAATCAAGGTTTTCTTTAAGATAGGAAGACAACTCTTTGAGCCACAGGTCTCCATACCGATAAGCAGCCTCACAGGCGACTGTGCCCAACTGATTTGGCCCCACATAGCCTGTCTTTTTGATTTCTTGGTCGAGCTTTTTCCTCAAGGACTCATTCGGAACGAACAGATTGCTCACCTGCAGCCCTGCAAGATTAAAGGTTTTACTCGGCGCCGTACAAAGAATACAATTCTGTGCAAAAGTTTCACTCAACGACGGAAACATCATATGAGAAAATCCTGGATAAGTAAAATCGCAGTGAATCTCATCTGATACGACTAATACCTGATGTGCAAGGCAGATCTGCCCTATCCGCATTAATTCTTCCCTTTTCCAGACACGTCCAATCGGATTATGTGGACTGCAGAGAAGAAAAAGCTTTACATGATTTTTTACAATTTTCTCTTCAAAATCTTTAAAATCAATCTCATAATGCCCGTTATGAAGGCACAATTCATTGATAACAAGTTTTCTACCGTTATTGACAACAACTTTTCCAAACGGGTAGTAAACAGGCTGCTGAATCAAAACAGAATCCCCAGGTTCAGTAAATGCTCTTACCGAAGCAGAAAGTCCAAATACAACGCCCGGCGAAAAGACAAGCCACTCCGCTTTTGGGAAAAATCCATGATGCTTGAGAAACCAGTTGGAAACTGCTTCCATATAAAGCTCTTTTGGCTGTGTATAACCAAAAATACCATAATCACAAGCTTTATGCAGTGCTTCCCGAACTTCCGGAGGTGAAGGAAAATCCATATCTGCCACCCACATTGGAAGTATATCCTGCGGTTTTCCCAATTCCCTGGTAAAATCGTATTTAATGGAATTGCTTCCTCTCCGGTCAACCACTTGGTCAAAATGGTAATTCATAAACAATTACTCCCTTTTCATTTTTGGGATTATTCCTTAACAATTCTTCTGTTCTTTTATATTAGCACCTGGTTTTTGATTGTCAAGAAAAGAGCCGACAATTCCATTTTTAATTGGTCTTGTCGGCTCTTAATTTCTTTATTTTAGAATATTCAGTTTGATTCCATTTTCATCGGCCGTCAAAGAAACTCCAGTTAATGTTATATCACCGGAATCAATGATTGCTGTTGCTAAACGGTCTTCCACTTCTTTGCGAATCAGATTGCGCAAGTCGCGTGCACCGCTCTTTTTCCCATGAGCGTGCTCCGCAAGCCAGCGAGTCGCTTTTTCATCATAGGTGAAAATGGTCCCACGTTCCTTGAGTGTTCCAACATATTCATTCAGCATTAAGGCAGCAATTTTTTGGAAATCATCTACACTCAGCTGACGGAAAACAATAATCTCATCTACACGGCTCAGGAATTCCGGACGCAAAAAGTCAGAAAGTCCCTTCATTGCACGTTCGCGGGTAATCTCCTGATCGCTTCTAGCAAAGCCAAGGCTGCCCTCTTTCAAATTGCTGCCGGCGTTACTAGTCATCACAATCACAGTATTCTCAAAATTGACCGTACGGCCGTGTGCATCTGTGATACGTCCTTCATCAAGGATCTGCAGCAGAATGTTCATCACATCTGGGTGTGCTTTTTCAATTTCATCAAAAAGGAGCACGCTATAAGGACGACGACGAACCTTTTCTGTAACCTGTCCGGCCTCATCATAACCTACATATCCCGGAGGAGAACCGATAATGCGGGAAACACTGTGCTTCTCCATAAATTCGCTCATATCAAGGCGAATGAGCGTCTCCGGTGTATCAAACAGTTCCTGTGACAAAACCTTGACCAGTTCGGTCTTTCCAACGCCTGTTGGTCCAACAAAGATAAAACTTGCCGGACGGCGGCGAGGGCTCAGCTGAACTCTGCTGCGGCAAATTGCATCAGAAAGCGCCTTAACAGCTTCTTCTTGACCAATCACCTTCTGATTCAGAGTGTTATCAAGATGTGCGAGCTTTTTCAGCTCATTTTCACGAATACGGCTGGCAGGAATTCCGGTCCAAAGCTCAATTACCTTTGCAAGATCTGCTTCCTCTACCGGTGCTCCCAAAGCAAGCGGCGCCAACTGTACTTCTTTTTGCTCTAATTTAGAGATTTCCGTACGAACTTCGGCCAGCTTTTTATAATCCGGCTCTGCCCCTTCGGCAGTCAGTGTCTCTTCTTCTTTACGCAGATCATCTAACCGTTCCGAAGTTCGATCGTATTCCTCCATCGGCTTATTCCGCAGTGCTGCGCAGGCACAGCTTTCATCCAAAAGATCAATCGCCTTATCCGGCAGAAAACGATCCGTAATATAGCGTTCCGAAAGTACAACCGCTCTGCGGCACAAGTCGTCGCTGACTCTTACACGATGAAAGTTCTCATAATAGGATTTAATACCTTTAAGCACTTCGGTTGCTTCCTTCGTAGAAGGCTCTGCAATCGTTACCGGCTGAAAGCGGCGCTCTAAAGCCGTATCTTTTTCGATATGCTTACGATACTCTGTAAAAGTAGTCGCACCGATCACCTGAATCTCTCCACGAGAAAGTGCAGGCTTTAAAATATTGGCAGCATTCATACTACCCTCGGCATCTCCTGTACCAACGAGATTATGCACCTCATCAATAAAGAGAATAATATTGCCTTCTGCCTTGACCTCATCGATCAATCCTTTAATTCGGCTCTCAAACTGGCCTCTAAACTGTGTGCCTGCTACCAGCGCAGTCAAATCCAACAGATGGATTTCTTTTTTCCGCAGTCTTGCAGGTACATCTCCAGAAGCAATTCTCAGAGCAAGCCCTTCTGCAACGGCTGTCTTGCCTACACCAGGTTCACCAATCAGGCATGGATTATTCTTTGTCCGGCGAGACAAAATCTGAATGACACGGGCGATCTCTTTCTCTCTGCCAACAATGGCATCAATTTGGTTTGCCCGCGCTTTAGCGGTCAAATCAGTACAATAAGCATTCAGGTACTTCCGCTTACTCTTTGGTTTTTCCCTTTTCTCCTTTTGTCCCGTTCTGGCACCGTTCCCATTAGAAGATGAATCGCCCTGACTTCCGGATGAACCCGCGTGAAAAACATTTTGCAGAAAATTCGGGAAGGTTGCTGCACCACCCGGTGTAAACGAATCGTCACCGTCTTCCCCATCGGTATCTTCGGGATTCATGAGTGCACCCCATTCGTTTTCCATTGCTTCCATCTGTTCCTCGGTAATTCCCATCTTATTCATCAGGTCATCAACCTGTTTGATTCCAAGTTCTTTCGCACAAACCAGGCACAGTCCCTGCGTATCATTGGAATCCGCTGACTGTGAAACAAAGACCACTGCCGGCCGCTTATGGCATCTAGAACATAACATACTTATTCACCACTCCTCTCAGCAGTTAATTTATTATAATCCCTCATGAACGCCGAAATATCAATAAATTTTGAATATTTTGTATTCTTTTCAAATCAAGTGCAAACTTTTTTAATCTTTTCGGTCTGATGTGATCTGTTTATCCATCACCTCATTGATGTCCAAGTGGTTTTCCGGATCATCGCTTCTAAGGATCGAAAGGAAAATGAAAAAATATCGAATCAACGCATAAATCATAAAGAATGCCGTAATGCTGAGCAAAACGACCGTAAGTGTCCTATTATCAACATTCCAGATTCTCATAGCCACAATGGTGACAAAAGAGATGTAAAACAGAATGGTCGCAATTTTCCCGTACCATTTGGAACCACAAGGCTTTTTTCTCTTTTTGATCAGAACTAGTGCTGCAATTACCATGCTGACTTCCTTGATAATAAAGATCAAAAAGAAAGGCAGCAAAAACGAATACTGAATTGCAAGACAAAGGGCAACCGATCCTTGCGTCAGTTTATCCGAAAGAGGATCCAGCATTTTCCCAAGCTCCGTAAATTGGTTAAAATGGCGCGCTACAAAGCCATCTAATGCATCTGTAATACCAGAAATAATCAAGGTCACTACTGCCGGAACATATTGTTTGTTCACATAAAAGATCACAAACGGAATAATTAAAATCATTCGCAGGACCGTTAAAGCATTTGGAATATTCAGATTTTTATTATGGTACGTCATATTTTCTCTCTCATCTCTTTCTGCCATTCCATCGCATTTTGGTAAATAAATAGAAATGGATTTTTCTCCTCTACAAACTGATAAACAGAAGATTGGGTAACCATTTCAGGCTGAAATTGAGGAATTTGTTTTTCTGCTTCTGGAATCCAAAAGTTTGCCAACGCGCAAATCAAAAGGATCAATACGCCGCCTTGCAGCGCACCAAAAATGCCGCCTAAAATCCGGTTTAGAAACTTCAGCCCCGGAAGATGAACAAGCGCTGTTAAAATCCGCATCACGGCACTCCCAATAATCAGCAGTACCAAAAAGGAAATTCCAATTACCACCATGTGGTGAATTATCATATCCTCTGGAGAAGCTGCCGGCTGGTCTCCGATCCATACCATTGCCATAGAACCAACGGAAGGAGCTAAAAGTGACGCCAACAATATGCTGACCAAACCTGAAACTGAATGCAAAAAGCCTTGCCGGATTCCTGTTACTGCAAATAAAAGGAAAAGAATCAGCATAATTCCATCAAATATCGTCAAAAGATCAATCTCCTTTCTTAGTTCGAAGCCTTAGGAAACTCCGGAAGAAGCTGTTGAAGCCTGAAACGTCGCACAGTTCACTTCAGAAACACCTAACAAATAGACCTGCTTTTCAGAACTAAGCGCAATTGCACGCATATCACTTTTTATGTCACAGGAGCCTGTCTGTGTTCCTCTGGATACAGAGTAAGCGCGAACCTGTCCATCTAAAAGAGCGGCCATTGTATCGCCATAAAGGGAAACTGCCATCACCCGAGAATCAACATCAATGCTGCTCTCTTGGGTTCCTTGGTTTGAAAGCGTTACAAGCTTAACTGCTGAAGCATTTTCGAAAGAGGAAAGGCACAACGCTGCCCGATTCTGATCAAGTGCAGCGCAAACCAATTTTGCACCCTGATAATCATAGTTGGCAATTTCTTTTCCTTTATCAGACATAACAACCGTACGAGTATCCCCAACTGCAGTAATACTGCCGTTTTGATAGGAGACTTTTGTAAACACCGTATTGGGATAAGTCCCTACAGGGGTAACGGGATCGGTACTATTAAAATCGAGTAAATAAAAACTGCTCTGCAAAACTCCATTATTTACAGTGACCGCTGTGACCACTGCACGGTTTCCCTCCTCATTAAGTGCAATCGCTGTAGGATAAGCATCGGAAAACCAATAATTGTAAGCTTCTTTATTATCTTTGGTATAAGCAGTTAATTTGCCGCAATACCCGGAGTCTTCCAAAACCAGCGCATAAGCTCCATTCGAAGCAAGGGCCGCTGTTACAATATTTTGAGAAGCGGTATCAGAAACCAGCGTCTTAATCTGATTTTCTATCCGATATCCTTTTCCTCCCTGATTATAAACTAAAACCTTTTGTCCCTTTGCAAGCATCACTGGATTAGAAAAGCCATGTTTGCGGCTGAAAATTTGTTTTGCACTGCTGTTAAGAGAAAGAATCGTCGTATTCCCCGTTAAAAGCAGACGACCATCTGACACACAGAAATTTTGGGCTGCCACTTCGTCCCCATTTAAGTTCAGCGGATATCCTTCTCCGACTCCCATTCCTAAAAACTGTGTCTGTACCCAATCCCCTATATTCTGTGGAGAAAGGTTGTCACGATTCATCCAAATTCCCAATCCCACAACCGTAATCATCAAAATTACAATCACACGATATGCCCACTTTGGCACATGGGGAAGCCGTTCTTTCGCTTTTAATTCTTTATCTTTTTCATTTAGCTCACGTTCATCAACAGAGGACGATTCCGAATCCTCCTTTGTCTGCTTGGACGAAAACAGCTTCATCCCATCACTTCCTTCTCATCATAAAATACCCGATTCAAATAAAGCCCCTGCGGCGGCGCAGTAGGTCCTGCCACTGAGCGATCTTTTGCTTTTAAAATTGTCTCCACCGACTCCGGCGAAAGTTTCCCTTCTCCCACCATGAGCAGCGTTCCTACCATAATTCGAACCATATGATACAAAAATCCATCAGCAGCCACTGTAAAAGTTAAGAAATTCTCTTTTCGCTCGATTTTTGCAGTCGTCACTGTACGGACAAAATCTCCCATTTCTCGCTGATCCAGCGTACAAAAGGAAGTAAAATCATGCGACCCTAAAAAGTATTCTGCGGCTTTCTGCATTTTCTGCTCGTCGAGCGGGTACCAGTAATGAAGTGCCCGTCCCCTAAGAAACGGATTGCGAACAGGAGAGGTCCATATTCTATAAATATATTCTTTTCCTTTGCAGGAATACCTTGCATGAAAACTTTTCGGTACTTCTTCACAGGAAAGTACCGCTACATCCTCCGGCAAAAAATGATTCAACGCAAATGGCAAACGCTGAGCCGGAATTTCGCGCTCCGTTTTGAGCGAAATGCAAAACTCGTTTGCATGCACACCGGAATCTGTTCGGGAGCATCCTTTTAATTCCGGCGTTTCATGAAGAACATTTTCCAAAGCTTTTTGGAACACTTCCTGTACTGTTATCGCATTCTCCTGAATCTGCCAGCCATGATATTTTGCTCCATCAAAGCAGATTCTCAGGAGTAAATTCCGCATAAAAGTGCTCCTTTCCCTAAAAATCAGCAATCTATTTTCATAAACATAAAGAGACATTATATTCCTAAAATATGAATTAAAAATAAACGAACCCCAAAAGGCTACAATTGTACCGGCATGATTCCATTCAGCAGCAAAATAGCCGTAAGCACAAATGCAGCACAGATACAAGCTACAACATCACGGCCGCCCATATGCAGCACCTTCATCTTGGTGCGTCCTTCGCCGCCGTGATAGCAGCGGCACTCCATTGCCATGGCAAGGTCATAGGCGCGACGGAATGAGCTGACAAAAAGAGGAATCAGCACCGGGATCAGCGCCTTAATCCTCTGCATAAGGCCCCCCGACTCCATATCGGCACCGCGTGCTTTCTGTGCAGACATAATTTTATCCGTTTCTTCCAACAAAGTAGGAACAAAACGCAGCGCAATCGTCATCATCATGGCAATTTCATGTACCTTTACATGAAACACTTTAAGCGGCTTTAAAATACGTTCCAATGCATCCGTCAGTTCTGTAGGAGAAGTTGTGAACGTCAAAACAGAGCTGAAAAGGATCAAACTGATAATCCGAACACTGATAAAAATTGCATTGCAGATACCGTTCCAAGTAATGGTCATAAATCCAAAAAGCGTGATCAGCGGTTCTCCGGTTCCATAGAAAAGATTCAGAATCGAAGTGAAGATCACAATAAAGATCACGCCTTTGATGCTCTTAAAATAGAGCTTCAGCGGCACACCAGACATCAAAAGGACAATGAAAACCGTTGCTACCAAAAATCCAAGCGACACAAAATTGCGTGCTAAAAAGACATAAACGATCAGAGCAATCGTCAAAACGATCTTAATACGGGGATCCAGTTTATGAATCGGTGATTTTCCCGGGAAATACTGCCCCAATGTAACATCACGCATCATACGGCAGCACCTCCTTTATTGACCAAAGAAAGGAGCTGAGTAACTGCCTGCTCCATTGTTAAAACAGTCTCTACCGGATATCCGTCGGATTTAAGAATAGACATAATCTTCGTAATCTGCGGCACCTTTAGTCCAATTTGTTCCAACCGTTGATCCTGCGCAAAAACATTAGCCGTTTTATCCAACATTTCCAAATGAGAATTGTTCATAACAAGAACGCGGTCGGCAACCCGTGCCACATCTTCCATACTATGAGAAACAAGCAGAATTGTATTATGACGCTGTGCATGATAGCTTAAAAGCTGACTCAAAAGCACATCTCTGCCGGCGGGGTCCAATCCCGCCGTTGGTTCATCCAAAATCAAAACATCTGGGTCCATGGCAATCACACCAGCGATTGCGACCCGACGTTTTTCACCTCCGGAAAGTTCAAAAGGGCTTTTCTCCAAAAGTGCATCCGGAAGACCGACAAATTTTGCAGCATTGCGTGCACGCGTTTCGATTTCTGCAGTTGTCAAGCCCATATTTCCAGGTCCAAAGCTGATGTCTTTGAGTACCGTTTCTTCAAACAGCTGATTTTCCGGATACTGAAATACCATCCCGACTTTAAACCGCACAGCGCGGATTTTCTTCGGTTCTGCCCAAATATCATGACCCTCCAGCAAAACCTGCCCGTTCGTCGGTTTAATTAACCCATTCAAAGTTTGTATCAGCGTACTTTTTCCGCTGCCGGTATGCCCGATCACTCCGATAAATTCGCCGGCCTCAATCGAAAAGTTCACATTCTGCACAGCAGCTTTTTCAAAAGGAGTTCCTTTGCCATAAACCACAGAAAGATTTTTTACTTGCAGTAATGCCATCAGAGAGCCTCCTTTCTCTTTTTGAGCAGCGGTTCAATAGCCGCCACACAATCTTCAATCGAAAGGACACACTCCGGCATTGGGCAGCCCGCTCCGCGCAACCGAAAGTTTAATTCGGTAGCCTGCGGTACATCGAGCCGATGTTTTTTCAAGAGCTCTACCTGTGAAAAGACTTGTTCCGGCGTACCTTCCGTTAAAATCTCACCGCTGTCCATCACGATTACACGACCGGCCTGCACCGCTTCATCCATATAATGCGTAATGAGAATGATGGTAATCCCATCTTCTTCATTCAGTTTATGAATGGTATCCATAACTTCCTGCCGACCACGAGGGTCGAGCATAGCGGTAGGCTCGTCCAATACGATACAATCCGGCTCCATTGCAATGATTCCGGCTATCGCAATTCGTTGTTTTTGTCCGCCGGAAAGTTTATACGGTGCATGCGTACGATAATCATACATTTCTACCGCTTTGAGCGCACGATCCACGCGCTCACGAATCACTTTCGGAGGAAGTCCTAAATTTTCCGGTCCAAATGCTACATCTTCTTCTACAATCGATGCAACCAACTGGTTGTCCGGATTCTGCTGAACAAGACCTACTTTGCGACGAATCTCAAATTTTTTATCGTCCTCTCTGGTATCCATGCCATCTACGGTCACAGTACCGGAAAGCGGCAACAGCATTGCATTAAAAAGCTTTGCCATCGTACTTTTCCCGGAACCGTTATGCCCTAACAGGGCTAAAAACTCACCACGTTCCACAGAAAGGGAAATCCCTTTGAGTACCTCGGGCTCGTCTGCCTCTTCTCCATAGGAAAAGCGGACATTGTCTACTGTGATAAAGCTCATAAAACTCTCCTTGTATACATACCCCAAAAGGGTTACATTACAGTATTTATAATTATTTTAAGATTCCCAAATTGCCGTACTGCCGCAGGGCAAAACCATTCCGGTCGATGTGACCCGAAGACCAATTTCATCAGCAGAAACCTGTCCGCCGAATCTCGGTTTCATCAGAACACCGAGCAGATACTGCATCACCGCCGGAGAAAGCCCTGACGTATACGAATTCAGCAGGAAAAATAACGGCTTTTCGCTTAAAATCGGCAGGCACTGTGAAACCAGAGGATAAAGCTGTTCCTCCAATTTCCAGACTTCCCCACCCGGTCCTCGGCCATAAGAAGGCGGGTCCATAATAATTCCATCATAGTGATGTCCGCGTCTTTCTTCCCGCTCCACAAATTTTGTACAATCATCAACGAGCCACCGAACCGGTTTGTCAGCAATTCCACTTGCTGCTGCATTTTCCTTTGCCCACTGAACCATACCGCGGCTTGCGTCTACATGCGTGACCGCAGCGCCCGCCTGCATACAAGCGAGGGTCGCGGCACCGGTATAACCGAACAGATTGAGCACCTTGATCGGGCGTCCCGCATTTTTAATCTTTTCCGCGGCAAAATCCCAGTTGACCGCCTGCTCCGGAAAAATTCCCGTATGCTTAAAGCCCATCATCTTTAGTCGAAAAGTAAGATCATTTCGGCGGATACTCCAAACAGCCGGAACCTTATGAAAAGTTTCCCAGTGCCCGCCGCCGGAAGAAGAACGCACATATCGCGCCGCCGCTTGTTTCCATCGAGGATCTTTTTTCGGCGTATTCCAGATAATCTGCGGATCCGGCCGGATCAAAAGCACATCGCCCCAACGCTCCAGCCGTTCACCGCCGGAAGTATCCAGCAGTTCATAATCCTCCCACTGTGACGCGCGCATCAGCTCAACCGCTCCCGAATCACATCTGCAACGGAATTGGCAAGTGCTTCGATATAGGAAGGATTCTCCCCTTCAATCATCACGCGCAGAAGCGGCTCTGTACCGGAAGGCCGAACTACAACCCGACCGGCATTCCCCAGTTTCTTTTTTGCGGCTTCGATCGCTTCTTTGACCTCATTGTCGGTATAAAAGCGCAGTTTTCCTTCTGCTGCGACCTCTACGTTGACCATGACCTGAGGATAACGAGTCATCAAAGTTGCAAGGGAACTAAGCTTTGCGTCGCGGCGCCTAACAAGTGACAAAAGCTGTGTAGCGGTGAGCTGTCCGTCTCCAGTAGTGGCAAAATCAAGGAAGATCACATGACCGCTTTGCTCGCCGCCAAAATTATAGCCTTCTTGCTGCATTTCTTCAAGTACATAGCGATCTCCGACCTTTGTGGAACAAAAGTGCATACCGTTTTCCTCACAAAAGCGTTTAAATCCCATATTCGTCATAATGGTACCGACAATTGTATCACGGTTTAATTTGCCGCGGGATTTCATATCGGCGCCGCAAATAGCCATGACAAAATCGCCATCCACCAGCTGTCCTTTATCATCGACCGCCAAGCATCGATCGGCATCTCCATCAAAAGCCACTCCGGCATCCAACTGATGTTCTTTAACATACAGCATCAAATTTTCCATATGAGTAGAACCACAGTTGTCATTTACATTGACACCGTCCGGATGATTAGACAGCATATGGCATTCTGCACCGAGTTCCGTAAAGAGCAGCTCTGCTGTACGGGAAGCAGCACCATTGGCGCAGTCAATCGCAATTTTCATGCCGTCAAGAGAAAACGGAACCGCACTTTTAATGTGATCTACATAATCTCTGACTACATTTGGGGCAGTGGAAACACAACCAACATTGCCGCGAATCGGCGTTGGTGGTGTCTGAGCCTTGTCTAAAACAATCGCTTCAATTTGTTCCTCCAACGCATCAGGCAATTTATAGCCGTCTCCGGAAAAGATTTTGATTCCATTAAACTCACAGGGATTATGGCTGGCAGTCAACATCACGCCGGCATCCGCCTTATATTTTCCAACGAGAAATGCCACCGCCGGAGTCGGTACAACGCCAAGCTGAACCACATTGGCTCCCACACTGCAGAGTCCTGCGGTCATTGCCGCTTCCAGCATATCGGAAGACCGGCGGGTATCCTTGCCGATCAAAATTTTGGGATGGCGGTGTGTACTGTCGGTCAGCACCATTGCTGCAGCGCGCCCAATCTGAAGTGCCATTTCGCAGGTCAGTTCGCTATTCGCGACCCCGCGCACACCATCTGTTCCAAATAATCTTCCCATTATTTCTTTACACTCCGTTCTTGATTCTATATTTTAAGCATGAAAAGCAGAAAATTCAAAATAATTTTTGTTGGTTATCGTCAGTACCTGATTCCGGCGGCGTAATTCCAAGGTGCAGATAAGCAGCTTTTGTCGCTACTCTTCCCCTTGGCGTCCGTGCCAAAAAGCCGATCTGCATTAAGTAAGGTTCATAGACGTCCTCCAATGTAATCGCTTCTTCTCCGATAGCCGCTGCCAAAGTATCCAGCCCTACCGGTCCACCATTATAATATTCGATCATCGTGCGAAGCATACGGCGATCGTTGGCATCCAGACCAATTTCATCCACTTCCATTCGGTCCAATCCGAGTTTCGCGGATTCATAGGTGATCACGCCGTTTGTCATCATTTGTGCGAAATCTCTCACTCGTTTGAGCATACGGTTAGCAATTCGCGGCGTTCCACGGCTGCGGGAGGCAATCTCCAAAGCACCGTCCGCCTCAATTTTAATTCCTAGAATTCCTGCGCTGCGCTCCACAATTTTGGCAAGTTCCTGCGGAGAATAAAGTTCTAGACGCAGCACAACGCCAAAGCGGTCTCGTAAAGGTGCACTTAATTGCCCCGCACGGGTCGTTGCACCGACTAGTGTAAACTTAGGCAACGGCAGATGATAGCTCGCTGCCATCTGTCCTTTACCAGTAATAATGTCAATCGCATAATCCTCCATCGCAGGATAAAGGATCTCCTCCACTGTTCGCGGAAGGCGATGCACCTCATCAATAAACAGCACATCTCCGGGATTGAGATTCGTCAAAATAGCTGCTAAATCACCGGGTTTCTCGATAGCAGGGCCACTGGTAATCCGCAGATTGACACCCAATTCATTTGCAATAATCCCCGCAAGTGTTGTTTTGCCGAGTCCCGGCGGGCCATAAAGCAAGACGTGGTCGAGACTCTCTTTCCGCTGTTTTGCAGCCTCAATAAAGATTGATAAATTTTCCTTAACCTTCTCCTGCCCAATATAGTCACTCAAACATTTCGGGCGCAGCGGATTTTCCACCTCTGCATCTTCCGGATTATATTCCGGAGCAACCATACGGTTTTCCAAATCAAAATCATCTTCCTGATATTCCACAGAACTGCCCTCCTTTCTTAGTCTTTTTATCTTTCAATTATTTTAGATTTGATCCCATTGACTTAAGGGAAAGACGGATTAATTCCTCTACCGGAAGCTGACTGTCAAATTTTCCGACTACAGAAGCAGCTTCACTGGGCGTATACCCAAGGACAGTCAGCGCATTCACCGCCGCTTCAGCGTTTCCGGCAGCACTTGGAATTCCGATATTCGGTGCAAATTTTTCATCTTTTGCTGCTAAGTCTTTCACTTTATCCTTTAATTCCAAAACGATTCTCTGTCCCAGTTTCGGCCCAACACCGCTCGCTCTTGTAAACGCCTTACTATCTCCCGTCGCAGCAGCCATTGCGACCTGCTGCGGTGTCAGCACCGAAAGAATTGCAAGTCCCGCTTTTGGACCTACCCCGGTGATCGTTGTAAGCATGCGAAAACAGCTAAGCTCTGCCTGTGTTGCAAAGCCAAAAAGGGTCAGCGCATCTTCGCGAACATTTAAATGAGTATAAAGTGTTGCTTTTTCCCCTATTTTGGGCAAAACAGACTCTGTATTTCGGGTGGTGCGACATTCAAAGCCGACTCCCCCACATTCAATTACGGCCACTCCCGGCTCTATATGAATTAAAGTTCCATTTAAACTATAAAACACGAGGCTTCCTCCACAATTTTATTTCACTCGATTCAGGATCGAAATGGCTTGAGCATTTGTCTCTTAAGCGCACTGCCGGCCGCTTGTCCATGAGTAATCGCCATCGCAAGTGCATCAGCCGTATCATCAGGCTTCGGCACCTCTTTTAAACACAAAAGGCGCCTTGTCATCTCCATGACCTGCGGCTTTTTTGCACCCCCAAATCCAGTGACTGCCATTTTAATCTGCATAGGTGTATATTCGTAAACCGGCACTTTCATTTCTTCACAGGCAAGTAAAATTACACCGCGCGCCTGCGCAACTCCGATTGCGGTTGTCTTGTTATTTTGAAAATAAAGCTTCTCTAGTGCGACCGCCTCGGGATGCCATTTTTCCAGAATGACCATCAAAGAATGGTAAATAATCTGTAGGCGGCGTCCAAATGGAGTTCCTGCTTTGGTGGTGATTGCTCCGTGTTCCAATGGAATATAGCGTCCTCTTTCGGCCCGCAGAACACCGTAGCCAACAATTGCATAGCCGGGATCGATGCCCAGAATCACCACATATTCCGCCCCCATTCCATAATATCCGTTTTATTATATCACAGTTCTTTTTCGAAGAAAAGACGAATTCTTTTTCTAAAAAGCTTTGTAAACTTTTCTCATATTTTATTGTGTTTTTATAAAAAACGTGTATACTAAAGCCAAAATGATTCCCAGAAGGTGAGATAAAAATGCTGGAAAATGTAAATTTGAAGGAACAAATTGAAAAAGAAGCTTATAAAAAACAAATTGCGCCAATTAAAGAGGCTCTTTTTTCATTGGAATCCCCCTTAAAAAAAGAAAAACTTCCGGTAATTATCCTATTTGAGGGCTGGGGAGCCGCTGGAAAAGGACGTGTCATTGGAGAACTCATCAAGAATTTTGACCCCCGATGGTTTCAAGTAGTTTCCACCGTACCTGCTACAGCAGAAGAAAAGAAATATCCAATTCTGCGGCGGCATTTTATGGAACTTCCGGAAGCTTCGCAAATGATGATTTTCGACCGCAGCTGGTATATGGAAGTTTCCACAGGACGTTTGGAAGATGAAATCGACGACCGAACCAACTTGCAGCGGGTCGAAGAAATTAACGCTTTTGAACGAAACCTTACCAATAACGGTTATCTCATTTTGAAATTTTTCCTGCACATCAGCGCCAAAGAACAAAAAGAGCGCTTTCAAAAGCTAGACAGTGAAAAAGATACAGAATGGCGAGTCACTTCAACAGATTGGCGCAGAAACCGCCAGTACGATAAATACTATCAGATCTTCGACGAGATGCTTGAAGCGACTGATACCGACTATGCGCCGTGGCATGTAATTTCCGGGATGGATCACCGCCTCTGTACACTGGAAGTTCTCCGCACCGTAAATGATGAAATTCATAAAGCCTTACAGAAAAAAGCAGAACAGGAAAAGCATCCGGCAACACCTTCTGCGGTCATCGATCCCGGAAACTTTCCAATTTTAGAAATTCAAAAGCTAAGCGACGTTTCTCTGGATAAAGCACTGTCTTCTCAAAAATATCAGGAAGAATTAAAAGCAGAGCAAAAAAAGCTTTCGCATCTTCATAATGTTCTTTACCTTAAAAAAATGCCTGTCATAATCGCCTATGAAGGTTGGGATGCCGCGGGAAAGGGTGGGAATATTCGCAGAGTTTCCGCAGCACTTGATCCCCGTGGATATGAAGTGGTTCCAATTGCAGCACCCAATCACGAAGAAATCTCCCGCCATTACTTATGGAGATTCTGGAAAAAGATTCCCAAAGAAGGCCACATCGCTATTTTTGACCGTACCTGGTATGGAAGAGTTATGGTGGAGCGTATTGAAGGCTTTTGCTCCGAAGGGGACTGGCACCGTGCCTATCGAGAAATCAATGAATTTGAAAAGCAGCTTCATAATTGGGGCGCCGTCATCCTAAAATTCTGGCTGCAAATTGATCAAGATGAACAGCTGCGCCGTTTTGAGAAACGGCAAAACACACCTTCAAAACAATGGAAAATCACAGATGAAGACTGGCGCAATCGTGAAAAATGGCCGCTATATGAAGAAGCCGTCAATGATATGCTGAAATATACCAACACTCAATTTGCGCCCTGGCATATTATCGAATCGAACGACAAATATTATGCCCGAATCAAAACATTAAAAATCATCAACGACACGCTCCAAAAGGCACTAAAAAGCTATTAAGAATCGGGCGACAAATCCTTCTTCCCACCCGATTTGAAAAGAACTCATCCTTAGCTTTCCGGCTTTGGATGAGTTCTTTTTATATCCTATTATATTGTTGTGGTTATGGCTTTTTCTTTTTTGTTTTTTTAACTTCACAAGAACCATTCGTGCAATAAGGACAATTTGTACAATCTCCGTTGCATCCTGGATGACGGTGACAATAGCGCACCGCCAAAACGATCAGAATTAAAATTAGTAAAAGCACTAAATAATCAATTAGATTCATAAAAATCTTCCTTTAAAAAATCAGGTTTCCGATTTGATAAACGACAAAGGAAACAAGCCATGCCACACCGCACTGGTAAAGTGCCACAGAAACGGCAGAAGTTGTGGAATGCATTTCGCGCTTAACTGCATTGATCGCAGCAATACAAGGCGTATAAAGCAACGTGAAGGCCAAAAATGCAGCAGCCGAAATTGGTGTAAAGATCTGAGCAAGAGCCTGTGGCAGCATAGCACTGCTGGCTCCGGTAAGGACTGCGAAAGTACTGACCACTGCCTCTTTTGCAGTAAATCCGGCAATCAACGCCGTCGCGGCACGCCAATCGCCAAATCCCATTGGCGCAAATACCGGCGAAATAGATCTTCCAACCATAGCAAGAAGACTTTGCGTACTATCCGCTACGACATTTAAACGCATATCAAAGTTTTGCAGGAACCAGATAATAATGGTTGCCAGAAAAATCACAGTGAATGCACGCTGCAAAAAGTCTTTCGCTTTATCCCACATCAGAAGGCAGACACTCTTTGCACTGGGCATCCGATAGTTTGGCAGTTCCATTACAAACGGCACTGGTTCTCCATGAAACAACGTTCCCTTAAAAAGAAGCGCACTGAGAATCCCCATAATGATACCGCCTATGTAAAGACAAATCATTACAAGCGCCCCATTCTTAGGAAAAAACGCCATTGTAAACATTGAATAGATCGGCAGTTTTGCGCTGCAGCTCATAAACGGGGTTAGCAGGATGGTCATCTTGCGGTCACGTTCACTCGAAAGAGTTCTGGTCGCCATGATGGCAGGGACTGAACACCCAAAACCAATCAGCATTGGCACGAAGCTTCTGCCCGAAAGTCCGATTTTTCTCAGAAGCTTATCCATGACGAATGCTACTCGCGCCATATATCCGCTGTCTTCCAGAATCGAAAGGAAGAAAAACAGTACCACAATCGTCGGAAGAAAGCTTAAAACACTTCCAACTCCGGCAAAAACACCATTGATAATCAAGGAACGAATTACCGGATTGAGTCCATAAGCGGTCAATGCATCCCCGACCGCACCAGAAAGTACATCGATTCCGTTACTAAGCGCATTGCTAAAAAAAGCGCCGATCACGCCAAAGGTCATATAAAAAATCAAGGCCATGATTCCGAGAAAGATCGGAATCGCCGCATATTTATTCGTTAATACTGCGTCAATCTTAACGCTGCGCTTATGTTCTTTGCTTTCATGAGGTTTGACCACTGCATCTTTGCAAAGATTCTCGATAAAAGTGTACCGCATATCGGCAAGCGCGGCTTCACGATCCGTATGAACTTCGCGCTCCATCTCAGTAACAGAATGCCCAACCATGTCCTTTTCATTATCTGAAAGCTGCAAGGATTTCATCATCGGATCGTCGCCCTCAATCAGCTTAACAGCCGCAAAACGCGGAGGCACATGGATTCTCTGCGCATGATCTTCCACCAAATGCGCAACTGCATGAATTGCACGGTGAACTGCTCCGGAACAAAAATCAATTCGAGTCGGACGCTGCTTTTTCTGTGCAACTTCCAGTGCCGTCTCAACGACCTCTTCAATTCCTTCATTCTTACTCGCTACAATCGGAATCACCGGAACACCTAATTCTTTACTCAGTGTCTGAATATGAATGGTCCCACCGTTTGCACGTACTTCATCCATCATATTAAGACATACAACCATGGGGATCTGCAGTTCCAGAAGTTGTAGCGTTAAATAAAGATTTCGTTCAATATTGGTCGCATCTACAATATTAATAATTCCATCCGGATGCTGTTTCAATAAAAAATCCCGGGTTACAATTTCTTCACTGGTATACGGAGAAAGCGAGTAAATTCCAGGCAAATCCACTACAATCGTATCCTTGTGCCCACGAACAATTCCGTCTTTTCCTTCTACTGTAACTCCGGGAAAATTTCCGACATGCTGGTTAGAGCCTGTCAGCTGATTAAATAAAGTTGTTTTACCACAGTTTTGGTTTCCTGCCAACGCAAAAATCATTTGCCCACCTCCTGTACGATGACATTTTTTGCATCGTCCACTCGAAGAGTTAACTCATACCCACGCAAGGTCAATTCGATCGGATCTCCCATCGGGGCTACCTTCTGAATTTTCACTTGCGTATGAGGGGTCAACCCCATATCCAGCATATGACGCCGTAAAGCTCCTTTCCCCTGTACTTCTTGAATAATCGCTTCTTTTCCAATTGGTAATTCGTTTAATTTCATATCATCCCTCCAAAGTTAGCATATGCTATCTCTTTAAATTTATTGTACTCTGCATCTTTCAAAAAGTCAATTTCTTTTTCTTTTATAATTCTCTTCATTTTGTCACTTTGGAACTTTTATAAACTTATTTTGAGTTTAACCTACGGAAAAAATTTTTTCTCAGCATACCCAATAAAAAATACTGCTTGCATTTAAACAACTTTCTTGCTAAATTCCTTTATTTGCGGTAAAATAAAATGTATTTGATTTTTCGGAGGTCACAATGTGAGCAATTATAAAGCAGAAATTAAAAAGAGACGTACTTTTGCAATTATTTCGCATCCGGATGCAGGTAAAACAACGCTGACAGAAAAATTGCTTTTGTACGGAGGCGCAATTCAACAGGCAGGTATGGTAAAAGGAAAACGCCATATGCGTCATGCCGTATCCGATTGGATGGAAATTGAAAAGCAGCGCGGAATTTCCGTGACCTCTTCTGTAATGCAGTTCGAATATCACGACTACTGCATTAATATTTTGGATACGCCGGGGCATCAGGACTTTTCCGAGGATACCTACCGTACGCTGATGGCTGCCGACAGCGCCGTAATGGTCATTGACGCCGGCAAAGGCGTTGAAAAGCAAACCCGAAAGCTATTCAAGGTCTGTACGCTGCGCCATATTCCGATTTTCACTTTTATCAATAAAATGGATCGAGACGCCCGCAGCCCTTATGATTTAATGGATGAAATCGAGAGGGAGCTTGGGATTAAAACTTATTCCGTCAACTGGCCGATTGGCTCAGGAAAAGAGTTTAAGGGCGTTTATGACAGAGCAAGCCGAAAAATTTTAACTTTTACTGCAGAAGAAACTGCAAACGGTGCCCATCAGGTAGCAGAATCAGCCAGTGACCTGACTGATTCCCGGTTAAAAGATCTTCTAGGCGAAAGTCTGCTTTCTACACTTCAGGATGATGTGGAACTTCTGGATGGTGCAGGTGAAGAATTTTCACTGGATGACGTCCGGGCAGGAAAGCTTTCCCCTGTGTTTTTCGGTTCCGCTCTGACAAATTTCGGCGTTGAACCTTTTCTGCAGGAATTTTTAAAGATGACGACACCGCCCCTTCCGCGAGAAGCCGATATTGGTCTTGTAGACCCCATGGACGACCATTTTTCTGCTTTTGTGTTTAAAATTCAGGCAAACATGAATAAAGCACATCGGGACCGCATCGCATTTATGCGGATTTGTTCCGGCGAATTTGACCGCGGTATGGAAGTTTATCATGTACAGGGAGATCGTAAGATGAAGCTGATGGCTCCCCAGCAGCTGATGGCAGAACAAAGAGAAGTGATCGACCACGCCTATGCCGGCGATATTATCGGCGTTTTTGACCCAGGCGTCTTTTCAATCGGTGACACGCTCTGCACATCCGCTAAAAAATTATGTTTTGGCGGAATTCCGACCTTTGCTCCGGAGCATTTTGCCAGAGTTTCTCCTAAAGACACCATGAAACGCAAACAATTTGTAAAAGGAATCGCTCAAATTGCGCAGGAAGGTGCTATTCAGGTTTTCCAGGAACTTAACGGCAGCATGGAAGAAGTCATCGTCGGCGTAGTGGGTGTTTTGCAGTTTGACGTATTAGAGTATCGTCTGGAGAACGAATACAAGGTAGATATTTATATGGAAAATCTACCCTATGAATATATTCGTTGGATTGACGATGATGAGTTGGATCCCAAAACGCTGGATCTCACCAGTGATACTAGAAGGATTCAGGATCTAAAAGGGCATCATCTGCTTTTGTTTTCCAGTGAATGGAATATTCGCTGGGCAAATGAACACAACAAAGGACTTTCCCTCAGCGAATTTGGAAAAGCTTAATTTTTTGAGAGAGCAGCTTATTTCTTTTTTAAAAAAGAAGAGCTGCTCTTTTTTGATTTAAAAAGCGACTTGATACAAAATATTTGAAAGTTTTTGAATTTTTGCTCTGCTATTTTGTTTTTATTTGAAATCTGATAAGATAAGGACATTCTAAAATGAAATGGATCAAATGGCAGGAGGAAAAATGAAATGATTATTTTAAAGCCAGACAATGCAGGCTGTTATGCAACAGAGGAACCAGATTTGCTGCAAGGCTCCAATATTGGTCCCGCCTATGATCACTCCAAAGAGTATCCTCATTCTATTGGAGATATTGAACGGTATGACCGAATTTGTCCAGAATTAAGCTCTCCCCGGTTTTCCTAAAATAAAAAGCATATAAAGAAGCGTCCATTCTGATTTAGAATGGACGCTTCTTTGTGGCATTTCTGCCACCGCACCTACCTTATTCCCCCAACCAAATAAGATAAACCGCTCCCGCCACACGAAAGTGACAGTATGTAAAGGCGAAAATTTTATCTGCTTAACATGCGGATTATCGCCGAAAAAACTTACGAATGACTTTTATCAGCATTTTCTAATGTGAGATGAACCCCACGAGACTCCACTGGTGTAGAAAAAACGATCTGTGTAGAAGTGGAACCGAATTTTTGCAGCTGACCAATAAAAGTATCCAGTTCTGAGGTGCTCGGATATGCCACTTTAATCAGCATAGAGTAATCACCAGTTACACAATCACATTCCAGCACATTTG
The DNA here is from genome assembly GCA_902809935.1 of Ruminococcaceae bacterium BL-4. Classification (NCBI taxonomy): domain Bacteria; kingdom Bacillati; phylum Bacillota; class Clostridia; order Eubacteriales; family Oscillospiraceae; species Ruminococcaceae bacterium BL-4. The sequence continues at coordinate 2,250,697 of LR778134.1, forward strand.
GACATGCACCAATAAAAGGATAAAATTCCGGCTTTTGAGAAGGACTCATTTCCAGATTAATATAGGCTTTGATATGATAGCCTAGTTTAATGGGATCAACAACTGCTCGATATCCTTTTATGATCCCTTGCTTTTCTAATTTTTCAATTCTTGCAGAAATTGCAGGAGCAGAAAGAAACACTTTTTTAGTCAAAGACTTTACCGGGATTCGTGCATCCTCCTGCAAAGATTCTAACAGAGTAACATCAATCTTATCCAAATTCATCATCTCAATTCTATGAAAGCTTATTTCCCGCAATAGAAAAGGACACGTGCCCCTTGTGGCACGCGTCCTTGCGTGATACTTATATTATGTAACAACTTTCTTTAAAAAGCAAGTCTTTTTTGAAATTTTTCTTTATTTTGTTTCATAAAGAATAAATTTTTCATCAGTCAGTAAAATTCCTGTTTTAAAAATTCTGCATTTTCTTGTGCATTAGACGCCAGTTCCAACTTTTTCTTTCGTGGCATTTGTTTAATCTCACACTCACGCTGCATTGCTTCTCTGCGACTCGAAAAGCATTCCTGATAGACAAGTTTTACCGGTCTCCGAGTCCGCGTATATTTGGCTCCTTTTCCGTCCTGATGCGTTTTTACACGAGCTGATAAATTATTTGTCCACCCAGTATAAAGAGTCCCGTCTGCACAAAGGAGGATATAAGTCCAGTTCTTTTCTTCCATAAATTTCCCCTCTTGTTTTTGACGCATGAATTTTTATAATGACTTTCTAGAATTTGATTCATTCACTTTTATAGAAATGATGATTTCTTCATTTCATCAGTTTTGAATTTTATTTTTAAAATCCATCAGTTTCTATCTTTGTTTCATTATAAAACATTTTCAATGCAAAGTCAAAAAAGCCAGTGTTCTCTTTACGAGAAACACTGGCTGAAGGGCAAAAGAAGAAAAAGGAGCTTTTTAAGCTTTACGAATTCTGATCATCAAAACGATGACATGCAACCCAATGATTTGGCTGTACCATTCGAAGTTCCGGTGTAACCGAATCACACCCATCTACCTTTTCAAAGCAGCGACTACAAAAGCGGCAGCCTGCAGGCGGATCGATCGGGCTCGGAACATCTCCTTGTAAAATAATACGCTTCCGGCGTGTTTTCGGATTCACCGAAGGAATCGCAGAAAGCAGCGCTTTCGTATAGGGATTGAGCGGATTTGCATATAATTCATGCTTTGGCGCTATCTCCATCAATTTTCCAAGATACATAACGCCCACCCGATCACTGATATGTTTTACAACATTTAATCCATGAGCTATAAACAGATAGGTCAGCCCAAACTCATCTTTCAGATCATCCAAAAGATTTAAGACCTGTGCCTGAATGGACACATCCAAAGCAGAAACCGGTTCATCACAAACAATCAATTTCGGCTGAACTGCCAAAGCACGGGCAATTCCCACACGCTGCCGCTGACCACCGGAAAATTCATGCGGATAACGGTTGCGCATATGATTTGCCAATCCGACACAGTTAAGCAAATAGGTCACTCTGTTCTCAACTTCATTATTCGGAAGTAAATGATTAATTCGAATCGGCTCTGCAATAATATCCCCTACCGTCATACGAGGATTCAAAGAAGCGTATGGATCCTGAAAAATCAACTGAATGTCCTTGCAGTATTCCCGACGCTCCCTTGGTTTCATTGCGGTCAATTCTTTTCCTTCAAAAAAGATCTTTCCTTCGGAAGGCGTATAAAGATTTACCAGCATTTTTCCAATTGTCGTCTTTCCACAACCGGACTCTCCTACCAAACCGAAAGCTTCCCCTTTATGGATCTGAAAAGAAACATCGTCAACAGCTTTCAGTACCGAAGTAGGACGCCCAAAGAAGTTGGTATCGACAACAAACCGCTTAGAAAGATGCTGTACATCAATCAAGACTTCATCTGTCATGCTTGCGCCTCCTCTTTCTGATCATACAGGAAACAGCGCACCTTACGTCCATTCATTTCCTGAAGCTCCGGCATTTCTTTTCGACAGCGCTCCATACAGCGCTCACAACGGTCACTAAACGGGCAGCCGGAAGGCATATGCAGTGGATTCGGAACCATTCCTTTGATCATATAAAGCGGCTCTTTGCTCTCATCTTCCAATCTCGGAATCGACTTGAGCAATCCAAGCGTATATGGATGCAGCGGCTTTTCAAACAATTCTTTTACCCCGGCTTCTTCCACAACTTGGCCGCAGTACATGACAAGCACACGATCAGCAGTTTCAGAAACCACACCGAGGTCATGCGTAATCAAAAGCACCGCCATATGGAATTTATCCCGCATCTGTTTGAGCAAATCCAGGATCTGCGCCTGAATGGTTACATCCAAAGCCGTTGTAGGTTCGTCAGCAATCAGCAACTCCGGATCGCAGGAAAGTGCCATTGCAATCATCACTCTCTGACGCATACCACCGCTCATCTGATGCGGATAATCGTTAAAACGTTCTGCCGGACTTGGGATTCCTACAACCTCCAGCATCTTAATCGCACGTTTTTTGGCCTCTTCTTTGGAGATTTTCATATGCGTCAAAACGCTCTCTGTAATCTGATCTCCTACTCGGTACACCGGATTCAAACTCGTCATCGGCTCCTGAAAAATCATGCTGATTTTATCTCCGCGGATTTTCTGCATTTCTTTTTGAGAAAGCTTCAAAAGATCCTGTCCGTTATAAATAATTTCACCGGCAGCAATTTCGCCAGGGCTTCTAATCAATCCCATAATTGACAAAGAGGAAACGCTCTTTCCAGAGCCGGATTCTCCAACGATGGCGAGAATTTCTCCCTGATCCACCTGATAACTTATGTTATTGACCGCTTTGACCGTGCCGCGTTTCATATGAAATTCCGTCACTAAGTTTTTTACTTCTAGCAGCATTGTCACGCCTCAATTCTTTCTGGATTTCGGATCAAGTGCATCCCTAAGGCCATCTCCAAGCAGGTTAAATGCAAGCACGGTAATCGTGATCGCAAGGCCCGGAAAAATCAGCATATAAGGAAACTGCAAGATCATTCCGCGAGCTCTTCCCAGCATATCGCCCCATTCTGCCAAAGGAGGCTGCACGCCTAAGCCCAAAAAGCCCAAGGCAGCTGTATCCAGCACCGCAGAAGAAATCCCCAAAGTTGCACGAACAACAATGGAAGAAGTTACATTCGGTAAAATATGACGAAAAATAATTCGTCCATCCTTATCACCAATTACACGGGCCGCCTGCACATAATCATTTTCTTTTACAGAAAGGATCTGACTGCGGACAATTCGCGCATACTCCGGAATGGAAACCAGCCCGATTGCGATAACAGCCTTATCAATTCCTTTTCCTAAAGCAGCCATAAATGCGATTGCCAGCAGGATAGAAGGAATACTCAGCATGATGTCCATAAAGCGCATGATGACCGTATCAACTTTTCCGCCTCGATAACCAGCAATTGATCCTAATACAACACCGATCACTAAGCTGATCGTAACAGCTGCCAAACCAACAGAAAGGCTGATCTGCGTTCCTACCAGGATACGTGCAAAAATATCACGGCCATTCTGGTCTGTTCCACAGATATGCGCCGGACTCGGCCACAGTTTTGCCTGTGAAAGGTCTTGATCATAAGGATCGTACGGCAAAATTTTAGGAAAGATCGCTGTCGTTACCGCAATCAATACTAAAACAACAATTACAAAAAGGCTGATCATCGCTGCGCGGTTCTCTTTCAGAGAATCCCACATACTACGCCACAAGGATTCTGGCTTTTCAAGGATCTCCGTAGAAGCGGCCGCTTCAGAAGTTCGTCGTTTTTTCATCGCGATCAACCTTCTTTCTTTGCGTACTTGATGCGCGGATCCAAGAATGCATAGATGATATCAACCACCAAATTCAGCAAAACAAAGATCACTGCTATCAACAGAACAACTCCCTGAACAACCGGGAAGTCTGATTTTAAAATACATTCGACCGTATATTTTCCAATACCAGGCCATGCAAACACTGTCTCTGTCAAAACAGCACCGCCAAGAAGGCTGCCAAACTGCAGTCCGATTACTGTCGTAACCGGAATCATCGCATTGCGCAGAGCATGATGCTGCACCACACGCCCTCTTGTCAGGCCTTTGGCTTCGGCAGTACGTATGTAATCTTGGTCTAATGTTTCCAGCATACTGGAACGGGTCATACGAGTAATAATAGCCATCGAATAAAGGCTCAACGCAACTGTCGGCAAAATCAAATGCTGCAAAGCGTTGCCAAAGGCTTCAAAGTCGCCGGAAAACAAGGTATCAATCAGATAAAGCCCTGTTCCTCCAACCGGCTGAAGCATTGGATCGATTCGTCCGCTGCTCGGCAAAAGATGCCAGGTACCGGAAAAAAGAATAATCATCAGCATGCCGGACCAAAAGATCGGCATAGAGACACCAATCAGTGCCAAAATCATACTGGCATGATCTGCAAGTGAATTTTTCTTAACACTGCTAATGACTCCAAGCAGGATTCCAAAAAGAGAAGCAAGAATAATTGCACAAATTGCCAGTTCAACAGTTGCAGGAAAACGAGAAGCAATTTCCTGCGTTACAGGAGAATGTGTATAATAGGAAGTTCCTAGATCTCCACGAAGCGCATCGGTAAGAAAATTCCAGTATTGAAGCCAGATGGGATCATTCAAGCCATTTTCCTGGCGCCATGCCTGCATCGCAGCCGGAGTTGCATGCTGTCCAAGCACAACACCTGCCGGATCCGGCGAAAAGACACGCATAATCAGAAAAACGATAATGGAAACACCCAAAAGGACCGGAATCAGCTGCAAAATGCGTTTTACAGTATATTTAAACAAGCTGTATACGTCCTTTCCTTCTTTTTCCAAATAGTAACCAATATAAACGCATTGCCGGAAGCTATCACTGCCGACAGCTTCCGGCAAACACTGCGTTTATAAAATGCAGCCGACTCTACTTATTTCGTTTTGGTAACTCCAGCAAACGGAGTAATACCAGTCTGATGATAGTAGAAGCCCTGAACCTTTGGATTATAGCCGCATAGGTTCTTGGAATGTGAAATCAAAAGCCAGACATTCTGATCTGCAACCATTTGTTCACACTGCTTATAAACTGCGTCACGATCAGCACCGTCTTTTGTAGCAATACCCTTTTGAATCAGTGCTCTATAAGTGGGATCATCGTAACGAGAAAGATTCATGGAAACAGTCTTATCGGCGAGCAGATTCATAAAGTTATCCGGGTCACCATTATCACCGGTCCAGCCATAGAACGCAACATCGTAGGATTCTGTCTCGATCTTCTGCTTATAAGTAGTCCAGTCATAAGCATCGATCTCACAGTCAACGCCGACCTTATCCAGATATCCCTTAATAGTCTCTGCAAGCTGCTGACCGCCTTTTGCGTTATACGGACGAGGATTCGTATAGGTAAGCATTTTAATCTTAGTAACACCGGCTGCAGCCAGATCCGCTTTTGCTTTATCCGGGTCATACTGAGTCTGCTTAATATCGGTATCATATGGTGCCATAAAAGTAGGCATTACGGAATTTGCAACAGAGGCATAATCTCCATAAAGTGCTTTTACGAGCTCAGGAACATTAATTGCTTCACTGACAGCTTTACGAGCAGCTGCATTCTTGAAGATATCACTCTTGGTGTTGTATGCCATGTAGTTAATGGTCATGCCGTCTTCATTAAAGATCTTGTTGCCGGCATCCTCAATGGTCGGTACTACCGTATCATCAATTCCATCAATTACATCAACTTCTCCATTATCGAGAGCCGTTACACGAGCAGCATTTTCAGCAATAAAGCGGAAAACAACATTCTCGGTCTTTGCCGCGTTATCCTTATCCCAATAATTGTCGTTCTTCTTTAAAACGACACTCTGGCCTTTGTTCCAAGAAACAAAGGTATAAGGACCGGTGCCGCAGGGAGCTTCGTTCAGATTCCCCTTGTTCTTGTCAAGAGCAGTGGGGCTGACGATCGGAGCTGCCATACACATTGCCATATTTTTAAGGAATGCGGTATTAGCAGAACGCAGGTCAATTTCGACTGTGTTGGTATCAATTACCTTGACTGCTTTTACACCGGTATTGTCTGCTTCAGATCCATAAACAAAGGAAGCATACGGCATATCGGAACTACGATTCGGCTCCAGCTGGCGGTCAATACTCTTCTTAACAGCGTCTGCATTAAAATCAGTACCATCTTGGAACTTAACACCCTCCTGAAGATGGAAGGTATAAGTAAGTCCGTCATCACTGATATCCCAACTCTTTGCAAGGCAGGGCTCTACTTCGGTGGAATCTTTGTTGTACTTTAAAAGTCCCTCATAAATATTGCACATAATCTTAGCAGATTCACCGTCATCAACATAAGCCGGATCCAGTCCACGAGGATCTGCGCCCTGCGCATACGTGATGGTATCTGCCATTTGGCTTCCGGATGTAGTCCCGGAGGCGCTGCTGCCGGCGCGGCTACTACCGCAGCCAACCATACTTGCACCCACCATTGCTGTAGCCAGCGCTAGTGCAAGCAGTTTCTTGCTCTTCTTCATAAAACTACCCCTTTTCAATCTTCTGCAGTTTCCTGCACAATTTGCAAAAGCACATTTTTGCCATGCTCTTTAAAAAAACAAAGTCCATATACAAAAAAAGGCGCTTTACCTCTTCTGGTCAAGCACCCGTGCTTTGTATTATTATAGCGCGCACATTTACGGTTGGCAAGTAAAAAAATGCAAAAAGCTCTTCATTTTAAAGCTATCACCATATTTTTAGTGAATTTTTGTAATTATAGCTTTTCAATCCTGCATTTTTGTAGAAAACGCTTTAAACTGCTAGAGCGAGATGGCGTTTAATCTTCAAAATTCTGTAAAATGAAAACATCTCCATCAATGCACAGAGCTTATCAGCCCCCGAAACGACAAAAGACTCACGATATTTTGGGACCTGACGCAAAGTAAGAGGCCACATATGCTTTAAAATAATGTCCTCTTCCTTAGGGGTCAACGGGCATAATTCCTTCGCATTTTTTAGTGCTGCTTTCGGATGAGAAAATCCGTGCATTCCCTCATGCGGGTCCGTATGCCAATCATAAAGGAACAAATCATGTAAAAGTCCCCCTCTGGCAGCCGCCCGATAATCAATATGCAGTCTGCGGCAAATTCGAAAACTTAAATAGGAAACAAACACTGAGTGTTCATAACAGCTAATATGTGCATGATGGTCCAGATCGCGCATTTCATTGACTTCTTTTGTTCCCAAAAGATCAGCGACACAATCATGATATGCTTTTAAATCCACAGAATCCCACATCATAAGAAGTTCAACCTCTTTCAAATTATATAATAGACAAATTATCTAGACTAATTGCTTAATTTTTTTCTAAAACGCCTTTATTCTAACACACTCAAAGTAAAAAAAGAAGCAGAAACTTTTCCCAAATAACATTATTTTAGATATTTGTCTTTTATTTATTCAGAAAACGGCAGTCGTTCCTTATGGCAAATACGCTGAATTGAAAAGCGCCCCTCGATCAGTGCGGCATGAAGACCGCCTTCTACATGCATCCACTGACCGGAAAGAAGCAGCCGACGAACTCCCGGCACCGTAAACGGCATCGGCTGATATTTAATCCCCGGCAGTGTAATAAATGGGCTCCAAGTTCCGTGATAAGCACCAAAACGTCGGCTGAAAAAATCCGGTGCTGCACAGCATACAGGTTTTAAATCCAATTCAGGAAATTTTTTTCGAAGCTGTTCCAGCACTTTTTTCATAATTTTATTTGTCTCCGCCTCATACAGGACTTCGTTTTGGGATAATTCTTCCCAGTAATTGTAATTTTCTTCCGCCTGCGGAATTAGACACACAAACTGAGCGTTCCCATTTTGCCCCAGTTGAGAATCATAGCTCGACTGTATCAAGCAGAGACGGTTAATCAAAGTTTTTCCAATTGAAAAAGGTTCCACCTCAAAATCCTGCATATGCAGCATCAGGCCGGGATCCTGATTCGTACGAAAAGCACAGTAAAATCCAGTAAAAATCGGATTGTGAAGTCGGTCTTCATATCGCTGCTGAAAATTTTTATCCAATTCTGTATCAGAGGGAATCAGATGATGAGTCGTAACATCCGGATCACATGCCGCAATCGTCCAATGCGAAAAATAGCGTTCGCCGCTGTGCAGTGCAATTCCTCTTGCCGCTCCATTTGCCGTCAAGATCTGCTCAACAGTGGCATTTAGCCGCAAAACTCCGCCTAGGCGCTGATATTGTTCTGCCATTCTCCTTGCCATAGCAGCAGCACCCCCGACGGGAAGCCCGCAGTTTCCGCTGACGAACATCGCATACTGAAATAAAAATAATGCCAATGTTCCATTCTGGGGCTGAACCGAAGAAAATAGACGCCGCAGAATTGGGCTCCTAAACTCATTAACAAACTGCTTCATACTGACTTCAGAAGCTTTCTGCAAAAGCTTTTCTGCTTCTTTATTCCCAACTTTTAAGCGCTCTAAAGGTCCTAAAAGTTCATCCGGCCTTTGGGCCGGAATTTCATACTCTGCAATCGTACGAATTGCATTGCAAAACATGGAAATAGTCGGAGCATCCTCAGGAGAAAGCTTCTTTGCCTCACGCTCAAAGCGTTCCAAATCCTGCCAAAGCGTAATAGACTTATCATTTTCCGAAACGCTTAAAAAACTTTCCGGCTGAATAATCAATGTATTCCCAAGAGCTCCTGTCTCTCTCCACAAATAGTTTAACACCGTATTTTCTTTTGTCCCAATCAGTCCGCGAAAACAAAATCCAACCTGCTGTACTCCTGCTTTCCATCCGGCGCAAAAGCCGCCGGGCGCGCTGTTTTTATCAAAAATAACCGTCTGGAATCCTTGCTTCTGCCCCCAGATTCCGGCAGCAAGTCCGGAGATGCCACCGCCAATAATGGCAATTTTATTGACTCTTTTCAACAAATCTTCCCTACTTTCTGCTAAACATTCGTTTTTAGTTTATCGAGTCCCATACTTTTTGTCAACTGCTCTCTTTAAAAAGCTTTTCTTAAAAAAAGCCGCGGCTTCTAAAAGCCACGGCTCACAACAAAGTATTCTAATCTCGTAAAGAAAAGTTATGAAAAAATTTTTTCCGTAATTTCATCCCGCACTGTACAAAAATGTTCCATTCGGACATCTTCCAAAATTTTCTTGGAATGTTCATTCAAAAATTCTTTCGCTTGTGAAAGAGCAGCAACCGCTTTATTAATCTGTGTGTGGTACGCTGCTGCACTGGCTGCCAATTCTGCGGCACAGGTTTCATCTGTATGCGGAACAACCGCTGCCTTATAAAGATCCAACACTTCGTCTCCCGGGCGAGAAGGCTGATATTCATGCGGAGCCGTACTGTCAAAAATACAGAGAGAAAGCTCCCGCACAATTACCATATCTAAGCTCTCCGGGTCAAAACCGCAATGATAAATTTCGCAATCATATCCGGATTCCATTGCCTTATGTGCAAAGCGCTTGAGCAAAGTCGATTTTCCAGTGCCCGGACGTCCCTTTAAAAAGATTCTGCGGCTAAGGTCTTCTGTCAAATTTGGAATGTAATCGAGAGAACCATCCGCAGTTGCCGCACCAAAAAAGCGATGAACAGCCTTTCCGGTTTTGGGCAGAGCATCCTGAAGCAAGCGGTCCGATGTAAAAGTAAATACTTGATCCAACTTTTGAAAGTCAATCCGCTCCAGATAAATTTTTTCCCATCCATCATGAACTTTAAGTGCAGAAGCAAAACCTTCTTTGGCTTGCTGCAGAGCTGCAAATGCACAATCCAGTTCTTTTCCGCCGAGCAGGCGTTGAACACTATACCCCGCAAAAATCGGTTCATTAATAATGCCGGCTGAAAACTTTGGCAAAATAATTCCTGCCATATGATTATCCAAGCTGTCATGAATCAGCTCGATTGAGGTCTCTTCTTCTTTCGCCGTATGGCAAATATCGGCAATCAATTCAGAAATCATCATAGACGGCCAACCATAAAGGCAGACGGCCGTTTCCAAAGGACTAAAATTAGAATCATAAAAATCGATCCATCCTCTGGCCGTGTTCGCATCCACGAAATAATTCCGTACCCTGTTTTCCATGAGCGCACCCCCATAAAAGAATCTCTTTCAAAAAGTATGCGCTCAGAAAACGATTATGATTAAATTCCTTTGTTTTCCAAAAAGCGATCACATAAAAATTTTATTTTAATTTGTTTCTTTCAGACTTTCTATAATATGACGAGCTGCCATGACCCCGGTAACAGATGCCTGCATCAATCCACGAGTAATCCCGGCGCCGTCACCGATCGCATAAAGTTCCGGAAGCTGCGTTTCAAAGTTTTGATCGACCGCGACTTTAGCGGAATAAAACTTAACTTCCACTCCATAAAGCAGCGTATTTCTGCTGTAGAGACCCGGTGCCAGCTTATCAAGCGCCCTCAGTGTCTCTACAATAGAAGTCAAATGACGATGCGGCAGGACAAAAGAAAGATCTCCCGGCACCGCATTTTTCAGGGTCGGGATCGTAGTACTTTTCTGCAGCCGTGTCTCATCGGTACGACGTCCCAAAAGCAAATCCCCCAGCCGCTGTACCATAATTCCGCCGCCGGTAAGCATATTCCCCAACTGCGCGATATATCGGCCGTATTCAATCGGCTGATGGAACGGCTGCGTAAATTTCGTGGAAACAAGCAGTGCAAAGTTTGTATTATCGCTGTGGCGATCTTCATCCGCATAGGAATGCCCATTTACAACTGCAATTCCTCCGTTAGGTCCATCATAATGTTCTTCACTGACGATTCCTCCTGGATTCATGCAGAAAGTACGTACTTTATTCTCAAAAGTATCGGAATAATAAATCAATTTTGCTTCATAAAGGTTTTTCGTCAGGTGATCCATCACCGCATTCGGCACTTCTACCCGCACTCCAATGTCCACTTCATTATTGGTAACTGACAGCCCGGTTTCTTTGCTGATCCGGTTGAGCCAGTCTGCACCGCCGCGGCCGGGAGCTGCCACAACACGCTTAGCCTTCACAAGTTCTCTTTTTCCGTCCGGCCCTAAAAGATATGCTCCACAGGCATGGCCGTCTTCTACAAAAATAGTATCGGCAGTCGTATGTGCACGGAACTCAAAATTCGGCTGTGCAGCTAAATAATCATACATTGCACTGAGAACTTGAAAGCTGTATTCCGTTCCCATATGACGCACTGGGCAATGAATCAGCTGAATATTTTCCTTGCGGGCTTCATAGGCAATCTTATCGGCAAATTTGTTGCCTTCTCCAAACACTTTTTTGGGCGCACCGAATTTCAGATAGATTTCATCGCAGTAATGAATCATCTGTTCCGCTTCCTGTGCGCTCATAAAATCCGTAATATGCCCACCAACTTCCTCCGAAAGAGAAAGTTTCCCGTCTGAAAATGCTCCGGCTCCTGCCCAACCGTTCATAATATTGCAGGTCTTGCAATGCGCACATTGACCGCTGGTTCTCGCAGGACATGTTCTTTTTGCAATCGCGCTGCCGGAATCTATCACCAGGACTTTCTTTTCCGGCGCCAGCTGATTCATTTCCAAAGCGGTAAAAATTCCCGCAGGGCCAGCTCCAATTATTAATAAATCATAGTCAAATTGTCTCATGGTTTCCTCCATTATTTTTCTCATAAGCCGATTTATTGTATTTTATTTTATTAAAAAAGTCAATCACAATTCTGTAACCTTCTATTACAATTACGATGAATTTATTGACTTCCTTACTGCTACTTTATTATGATGAATTTTAGTAGTCTCAAAAAGCGAGGTGACGAAATGGGCAAACACAAGTGGATTCCAATCATATTATGTTGCGAATGCTTTTTGTTTTTTATACTGCAAATCTCCGGCTGCTCCGGACAAGCTCCTTATAAGGAACCTGTTTTCCCCTCTTCTATCGCTTCGGAACCGGAAACTGCAGAATTCTATCAAGATGAACAACTGAATTTTACTTTTCGAATTCCACCTTGCTGGATTTCTGAAAATCCTCTTTACACACAAGAAACCATTTTCGACGAATCTTCTAAAAATGGATACACCTCGTTTTATTATGCCCATGATCCTTCTGTTCCCCTTCTGCGAATTTTCTTGGAATCACAGGAATACAGCAACGATGAATTTTCAGTACAATTTTCATCTCTCTGCAAAGATCAAAACGTTTTCTTTCTTGGAGAAAATAAAAACGGATATTATTATGCTGTTCTTCCGGAAAGCTGTTCTCTTCCTATCGGAAAAGAAGCCGACCTATACAACAGTATGGCACTTTCCGAAAACGATGTAAAACGCAGATTTTCAATAGAATCATAGATAAAAGTTCGGCGGCCAATAAAAAGAGCAGGCTTTGTGAAGAAAGACTTTCACAAGAGTCTGCTCTTTATTTTGTTTATGGGATCTTTCGCAAAATCTCTTGATATGACTCATAATTCTGAGAAATTCCAAGGCTGCGATCAAGAGGGATTTCCGAAGAAAGTATCGATTTTGGTATCTCACTTTGAGGATCGCTCTCTGCAATTTGGCAGAAGGCCTTCCAAACATCCCCATGATAATAAACAAACTCTTTTTCTCCACTTTTCATCTGCCAATAAATTGGCCTTTTGTGATAAAGTCTGCAATGTTCTGCAAAAAACTTTTTTTCGAAGTAGGTTTCTAACCCTTTTTCTGCGGTTTCTCTTCCTAAAAATGAAGCGGCAAAAGGAACCGCGGTTTCTCCAAAACGTTTTTCCAGAAAACCGGAAAAAGCAGATGCAATCTTACAAGGACTTTCCCAAGAGACGGATTTCACTTGAAAATGATCTTCTCTATAACGTCCAAATAATAGTCCGACAAAATAAGAAGCAAGCCCTTTCATTGCCTTTTCCGGTTCCGGCGGTGCAATCGAAAGCGCTTTATTTTCTACCTCAACCGGCGCACCAATCTGATACAAATCAGCAAAATGACGGTTGATTTTTTCTTCATTCTGCCGCAGTTCTTCTCTGCGGTCTTCTATCTGCCGACTCCAAATTTTCACAGCCTCCTGCAAAGTCGACGCGCCTGTCTTCAGAAGTGGATTTCCATTAAAGTTCCAACTGATCTCATGGTCATCCCAGTCCGCTTTGCAAAGGTCAATATTTCTTTGTACCAGTCGCCAAATCTGTTCTTTTTTTGAACTCTCCAAAATCGGCAAAAGAGCAAGATTTCCAGCTTGATAATTTAGAGTCGGATTCAAAAATCCCAAAATCTGAAATGCTGTGGAGGAATTGAGAAAGCCTAAGCGATACAATCGATCCTCTTTTGGCGGAAAAATCGAAGAGCCCGCAATATCAAAAACAAATCCTTTCGGATAATACCGTACTCCAAACGTGCTGGAACTGACAAAAGACCAGGAAAGACTGGGCTGAAAATAATTCTGTCTACCGGGCATCGCCGCAGACTGCCCGCTTTTGACCCGATAAGCACAAATATCCCTGCCGAAATCCGCAAAATCCACTACATAGAGCTGATTTCCATACCATTTTCGGAAGGCACCGCCTTTGTTGTAAGGAAACCAGCGTTTTCCGCTCATTCGGCAATCAGACTCATCTTCACACCAGAAATCAATTTCTTCCGGCTCTACCTCATACCAGAATCTCAAAAAGCGCTGATTATTACAGGTAAAAAGTCCATTGCTGATCTGTGCGACTTTTCCGAGAGGCGCGCCCTCCCGAAAGGCCCTGCCAACATTTCTATCCGCCCAATAGGCAAACGGCATTCCTGGAATCTCTCCAAAATCTTTTAAAGATGCTTCGAAACGATCTTTACTGTCCGGATGGAGAGAATCATAAAGGACACGCTTTTTCTGCTCCTCCATACCCCCTTTGTAATCCGTCAAGCGCAGATAAACCCCCGGATATTTTTCTTTTTGGTTCTGCAAAACGAAAGAACAAAGCGGAACGGTTGCTTCTTCAAAAGCAGAATATTCCATTTGTATCAAAGAGGAAACACTTTTTTCCTGAATTAAAAAGCGCCGCAGCGATTCATAGGATTTGATAAACATCCAGACAAACGGCGTCATGAATGCGCAATAGCCATCCTCCTTACAAAAATCAAAATTATGTACCATAAAAACTGCAAAAAGATCATTATTATAATCCGGGAAATTTTTATCTACATAATTTCTAAGCGGCTTATCCATATGGTTAAGGTAAGGCGGATTCGTAACAACACACGTGTACTTTTGCCCCATGATCTCAGCTTGGCAAACAAGCGGCCACAATTCCTGCAGGGCTTTTCGCTGTGCTTCCATACGAAACAAATTATCTGGATATTGTTCCCCACGAATCACCGAAAAGCGGGATTTAAGTGCTTTGAGATCCACTTTTGGAGCATTCAGGATCGAACCAAACTGATCGCCATAATAAAAAGCAGCCGTCAGTTTCTGTAAATCATCATATAAAGCTTCATTTCCTCCAGATGCATAGTGAAGTGCCTCTTTGTCAATTTTGCGGCTGTGATGAATTGCCGCAAAATGCAGAATAACCCCTTTCTCAAAAATATCCGGATCACAGGAACGAGCTTTCATTAAAAGTGCAAATGCCGTCAGTTCCCGGCTGCGCTCATCAATATCCAGTCCATAAAGATTGTCCTGCAAAATTAGAGAAGCGGCACGCTTTGGTGGAACCCCACATTCCGAATAAATTTTGAGCAAGAGTTCAAAGGCATAGACAAGAATATGTCCGCCACCCATACAGGGATCCAGAATTTTTAAATCTCTCGGTTCCATCGGAGCACGCTTTGTTTCTTCCGGAAGATCAAGATAATAAGGCATTTCCCTGCGCAGACGGCTTTCCGGGTGTCCTTCCAGCCAAACTCTGCCAAGAGAATTTTCGACCATATAGCGAACAACCCAATCCGTCGTAAAGAACTGTGTTGCCGCAGTCAAATTTTTCATTTTAACTTTACCGGCATAAAGGTCAATCGCCGCATTTTTTTCTTGCAGGTGATAAGACTGATAAAGCCAACCAATTAATTCTACCTGCCCCAGCCATTCTTCCTCGGAAAGGCCGTCGCACAAAGTTCGAACAACGCCTTTTCGATAGCTTAAACTGAGAAGCAGATCCATCTCATCCGGCACTGGAAAATAATCCGGCATCTGCGAAGCAAGAGACAGGCAGGTTTTTTGAAACAACTTGGTAAAAAGTGCATCCCGATCCAAGGTATCTTGATGGGTTAAAAGCCAATGCGCCAAAAAATCAGGTTCAACCGTATCTGATTTTTGAGAAGACAGAACCCGATACGGAAGATATCCATTTAATTCCATATACCGAACAGCAATCAGTTCCCGAAAAAATCGGTAAGCAGCTTTTTTGCAAAGTGTTAAAGTTCCTCGCTGCTCTTCTTCTTTGAGGAGAATATCCCGCCGAAAAGCATCATCCCCCGAAAGGCGGCACGCATGAAGTGCAGAAAGATTTTTTTGAACCATTTCTTCCAACTGCTGTCTAGCTTTCTGCGCTACTTCACGCACAGCACTCTTATCCAAGCTTTCACCTTCTTTTTTCAACACTCTGTTCTTCTCAATGTTTAGACATTAAAAACTCCCGGCCAAAATTTCGCCAGATATCCCTGTACAAAAATCAACAGCACAATAAAGGGCAGCACCCAAGTCACATAAAAGCGAATTGATTTTGGGAATTTAAGTCCTTCTCCGCTGTTGGCTTCTTCGATAAAGTGATCCCAACCCCAGCCTTTTTTTGAAACACAAAATAGTAAATAAACAAGGCTGCCTAATGGAAGAAGGTTATTGCTCACCAAAAAATCTTCCAGATCCTGTACCGTTGAACCCGCGCCGAAAGGAGTAAATCCGCTCCACAGATTAAAGCCCAATACACAGGGAAGCGACAGAACCAAAACGAGAACTAAATTAATTAAAACCGCTTTTTTCCGGCTCCAGTGTTTGAGTTCCATTCCAAAGGCGCATAAGTTTTCAAAAACAGCAATTACTGTGCTCAAAGCTGCAAAGCTCATAAACAGGAAGAAAAGTGTACCCCAGATTCTCCCTCCGGACATTTGTTCAAAAACATTCGGCAATGTAATAAATACAAGTCCCGGACCGCTATCCGTCGGAATATTAAATGCAAAGCATGCCGGAAAAATAATCATGCCGGCAACCAGAGCGACAAAGGTATCCAATCCGGCGATTCTGATGCTTTCTCCTGTCAGAGAGCGATCCTTTCCAATATAGCTGCCGAAAATAGCAAGTGCACCGATTCCAAGGCTGAGAGTAAAGAAAGCCTGTCCCATCGCTGCAAAGACTGCTTCTCCGAGGCCCACCTCCATCATACGCCCAAAATCCGGCAACAGATAAAATTTCATTCCTTCTGCGGCACCTGGCAGTGTTACCGAACGAACTGCCAAAATAACCATTACCACAAACAGGCTGACCATCATGATCTTATTAATCCGCTCTACTCCGTTTTTGAGCCCCATCGCACAAATTCCAAAGCCCAACAGAACAACAACAACCATCCAAAAGGTCATTTCACCGGAATTCGTGAGCATCGTTCCGAAAACGGTTTTCACTTCTTCGGGAGAACGTCCTTGAAATTCGCCTCTTAAAAATTTCACAAAATAATCCAGCATCCAGCCGGCAACCGTCGTATAGAACATCATCAGCAGAAAATTTCCCGCGATTGCTCCATAACTATAGAGATGCCATTTGCTGCCCGCAGGCTCCAGAATATGAAAAGAACGCGCCGCACTTTTTTGACTTGCACGTCCCACTGAAAATTCCATGACCATAATCGGCAGGCCCAGAATTAAAAGGAAAAACAGGTACACCAGCACAAATGCACCGCCGCCATATTTCCCCGTAATATAAGGGAATCTCCAAACATTGCCAAGACCGATTGCACATCCTGCGGAAATCAACAGGAATCCCAGGCGCGATGAAAACTTTTCTCTCTCTTGCATCTTTTAAAAATCCTTCTCTTTTCTCTTTTTTTCCTTACTTTAAAGCCAAAATAAATAAGTGTCACATAGTTTGCATTATAAATCATTTTATACAAAATGACAAGAAAAACTGCCTGTTTTCCCCTATTAAGATCTGCTTTTTCCTTTTTTAAAAAGAGAGTTTCTTTTTCCCACCTTTTTTGTTATAATATGAAACAAAAGATTTGGCGCAATTACAAAAGGGGATTTCATTATGAAAATTATCGACTTATTAAATAGTGGACATACTACCATTTCCTGTGAACTGTTTCCTCCCAAAAAGGGAGAAGATTTACCCCAGGCGCAGGAAGTTGTAAAGCAGATTGCTGCTCTGCACCCCGCTTTTATGAGCGTCACTTACGGAGCAGGCGGCGGAACAAGTGCGACAACCGTTCGAATTGCACAGGAGGTTCAAAAAAGTCATGTGCCGGCTCTTGCACATCTAACCTGTGTCTCTTCTACGCGGGATGAGATTTCCGAGCGCCTCTCAGAGCTGAAAAAAGCTGGAATCGAAAATATTCTGGCACTGAGAGGCGATATTCCGGAAGGCAAAGACTTCCCCTCGCCAAATCAATATCACTATGCAAGCGAACTGATTCGGGAAATTAAAGCACGGGGTGACTTTTGTATCGGCGGAGCGTGCTATCCAGAAGGTCATGTGGAATGTGCGCATAAGACAGAGGATATTCGTCATCTGCATGAAAAAGTTGAAGCCGGCTGTGATTTTCTGACGAGTCAAATGTTCTTCGATAATGATTTATTCTACAATTTTATGTTTCGTGCTCTGGCAGGCGGCGTCAATGTGCCGATTATTGCAGGCATTATGCCGGTAACAAATGCGAAACAGATTACCCGCATCTGTTCACTTTCCGGAACAATTCTTCCCCAGCGATTCAAAGCAATCGCCGACCGCTTTGGTTCCGACCCGAAAGCAATGAAACAGGCTGGAATTGCTTATGCTACTGAGCAGATCATCAACTTGATCAGCAATGGAGTTCCCCACATCCACATTTATACGATGAACAAACCGGATATTGCCGCGGCAATTTTTCATAACCTATCCGACGTCATCTCCTGCCATGGAAATTAACCGTCGGGAAATCGAACGTTATCTGGGCTTTCGGGGACATCCGGCCGATCCCCAAACCAGAGAGCGGATCGAATCCTGCTTAAAAGAACTCCTCAATAGAATTCGACCGCGAAGCATTTATGCAAACTATCCGGTAACGTTATCCGGTTCTCTCTGCAAAATTGGCCCTTTTAAAACAGAAAGCCGTGATTTAGCTCACCATCTTAGTCTTTGTAAAAGCGCCTATCTTTTTGCAGCGACACTTGGTCCCGCGCCTGATCTTCTGATTCGCCGCGCAACCACACAAGATATGAACCTTGCCCTCATTTATCAGGCAAGTTCCGCAGCGCTGATCGAATCCTACTGCAATGAGGTCTGCTCCTCTCTGCGGTCATCTATTCATTCAGACAGTCTCTTCCTTAAGCCGCGCTTTTCTCCGGGATATGGGGATTTTCCGCTCTCCGGCCAAGGCTCTCTGCTTCGCATTTTAGAAGCCGAAAAGCGAATTGGTCTGACTGCTACCGAAAGCGATATCCTTGCCCCGTCCAAAAGCGTAACGGCAATTATCGGCGTCACCACAGAAGGACAAGACTGCCACGAAGGGCATTGCAGTTCCTGCAAAAAAACAGACTGCGAATTTCGAGATTCAGACGCATAAAATTATTTTTTACAGAACAAGAAGGGAGATCTCCATGAATTTTTTAGAGACTTTAGGAAAACGCATTCTCTTTTTTGATGGTGCAATGGGAACACAACTGCAAAAATACGGACTGAAAGCCGGAGAAACACCAGAGCTTTGGAATCTTTCGCATCCGGAAATTCTGAAAAAAATTCATGAAGATTATCTTCGAGCTGGTTCTGATATTATTACTACCAACACCTTTGGCGCCAACAAAATCAAACTGCAGGGAAAAGCTTCTGTAAAAGACATTGTTACAGCGGCCGTTACGTTGGCTAAAGAGGTTGCCGCTCCCAGAAACAAGCTCGTTGCTCTCGATATGGGACCAACCGGACATCTCCTAAAGCCTACGGGAGACCTCGATTTTGAAGAAGCATATGAAGCCTATTTTGAAGCTGCCTCAGCAGGTGAACAAGCCGGCGCTGATCTGATTTTAATTGAAACCATGAGCGATACCTTCGAATGCAAAGCGGCACTGCTTGCTGCCAAAGAAGCGACCTCGCTCCCGGTACTCGCCACGATGACTTTCGACGAAAAGGGAAAACTTTTAACAGGCGGCGATATTGAAGCAGCTGCTGTTTTGCTGGAAAGTCTGCATGCAGACGCGATTGGCTTTAACTGCGGGCTTGGTCCTAACCAGATAAAACAATTTCTTCCGCGTCTGCAAAAATGCACTTCTCTTCCCATCTTGATTCAGCCAAATGCAGGTCTTCCAAAAGTGATAAACGGAGAAACGCTCTATGACGTTACCCCTGATCAATTTGCATCAGCAATGCGGGAAATGGCAGAAGACGGAGCATGGCTTTTAGGCGGATGCTGTGGCACAACGCCAGACTATCTGCGCAAAACGGTCGAAACTTGCAGAGGAATCGTTCCAAAACCGCTTACCGTGCACGATGATACTGTCATCTCAAGCTATAGTCACGCTGTTTTCTTAAAAGACCACACAATTCTGATTGGGGAACGCATTAATCCAACCGGAAAAAAGCGTTTTCAGCAAGCATTGCGAGAAAATGATATTGATTATATTTTGCGGGAAGGAATCACGCAGCAGGAAAACGGTGCCGATGTACTGGATGTTAACGTTGGCCTTCCCGATATTGACGAAAAAGAGCTTCTTCCTGAGATCACAAAAGCCTTGCAGGGGATCACTGATCTTCCTTTGCAGCTCGATACCAGCGACCCTGCCGCAATGGAAAACGCACTTCGGATTTATAATGGGAAGCCTCTCATCAACAGCGTAAACGGCAAACAGGAAGTAATGGATGCTATCTTTCCTTTAGTCAAGAAATATGGCGGTGCGGTCATTGCTCTGACGTTAGATGAATCCGGAATTCCGGAAACCGCCGACGGTCGGATTAAAATTGCTGAGAAAATTCAAAAGGAAGCACAAAAATACGAGATTCCCAAAAAAGATCTGATTATTGATGCTCTTGCAATGACGATTTCTGCGGGACAGAAAAGTGCCACTGTCACGCTGGAAACGCTTCGCCGTGTCCATGAAGAGCTGGGAATGAAAACATCGCTCGGTGTATCCAATATTTCCTTTGGCCTTCCCTGCCGGGAAAAGATCAATGCTGCTTTCTTTATAATGGCAATGCAAGAGGGCCTTTCCGCCGCCATCATGAATCCAAATAACGGCGCTATGATGGATGCTTTTCGTTCCTACAATGCACTGATGGGATTTGACACACAGTGCATGGAATATATCACCGCCTATAAAGATGTAAAGCTGCCAAAAACAGTCTCCCAAAAAGTCTTAACTTCTGCTCCCCAAAAAGAGATTGTTTCGGGTGACATTCAAAATGTTTTTCGAAAAGCAATCGAAAAGGGGCTGAAAGAAAGTGCACATGACACAGCCGCGGCACTCTTAAATGAGGGAATTTCTCCGCTTGAGATCATCAATCAACATCTGATGCCCGCACTCGATAAAGTCGGAAAAGACTTCGAAGAAGGGACCCTATTTCTGCCGCAACTTTTGATGAGTGCAGAAGCTGCCAAATCTGCCTTTGAAGTTCTGCAAAATGAAATGAGAAAATCAGGTTCCACTCAAAAGAAAGCGAAAATTGTTCTTGCTACCGTCAAGGGAGATATCCATGACATTGGGAAAAACATTGTTAAAGTGCTTTTGGAAAACTACGGATACGATGTAATTGATTTAGGAAAAGACGTTGACCCACAAAAAGTTCTAGAAGCGGTCGAGCAAAATGGGGTGAAACTCTGTGGGCTCTCTGCACTGATGACTACAACGGTCGTCAATATGGAAGAAACCATTAAGTTGCTCCACCAAAAGGCTCCACAATGCAAAGTGATGGTCGGAGGTGCCGTTTTAAACCCTCAATACGCAAAAAAAATTCATGCGGATTTCTATGGAAAAGATGCAATGGGCAGCGTCCGCTATGCAGAAAAAATCTTTCACAAATAAATTTCAAATCAAAAGGGGACGGAAAATTCCGTCCCCTTTTTTGTTCTATTTTTGGCTGAGAGCTTCAAAATAAGCTCTGATTTTTTTTTCTTCCTCTTGCACACTTCCCTGTACTAATTCCGATTTTCCTCCCCCACGGCCATGAAGTGCTGCATTGAGCGCCTTTCCAACCATGCGGGAATCATCATCCGAAGAAAGCGCATACTGATATCTTCCGTTTTCCCCACTAAAGACAGCCGATAAACGGCTCTTTTTCTTTAGCTCCAAACAAAAGCTACGCAAGTCGTCCCCTTTTAATTTTTTTTCAAAAACACAAAAAACTCCATTTTCTGGAACCAGCGTTTTTGCTTTCATCTCCAAGAATTGATGCCGAAGTTCAGCATTTTCTTGACGAAGCTGTGTTTCATTTTCCTTTAGGCGTTCGACGGCCTTTGCAATCTCTCCCGGCTTTGCAGAAAGGAGGGCACTAACCGCTGTTACGCTGTTTTGTTTTTCTTCATAATCCTGCATCGCCCGAATTCCGCAGAGCATACTGATCCGAATTCCGCCTTTATAATGCAAGAACCCAATCAGTTTAATCGCTCCGATCTCTCCGGTATGAGAAACATGTGTCCCGCAGCAAGCACAAACATCATACCCTGGAATTGTTACAATTCGCACTGCGCCTGTCAATTCCTTTTTGCTGCGATAATCAATCTTTTCCAATTCTTCTGCACTTGGATAGGTAATTTCTACCTTTTTATTCTGATAGACTGCATCATTTGCCATTAACTCTACAATATGCAGCTGATCCTGCGTTAAAACGCCATCCAAATCCAGCGTAACACATTCGCTGCCCATATGAAATCCTACATTATTAAAGCCAAACAGCCGATGAATAATTCCCGATACGATATGTTCTCCTGTATGCTCCTGCATCCTCGAAAGACGAAGCGGCCAATTAATTCCGCCCGTCACATAAGAACCCTCGTTTAAAGGACGGTCTGTCTCATGAAAGATAATTCCGTCTTTTTCTTTTGTATCCAACACATTGACCGTATTAAGGACTCCCTGATCCCCCGGTTGGCCTCCCCCTTCCGGATAAAAAGCAGTACGATCAAGCTCTACCTGCCAGGTTTTTCCTTTTGGCTCACAGGAGAGAACCTTTCCCCGAAAGCGTCTGCAATACGGGTTCTCATAATAAATTGTCTCTGTCTTCATGATAATTCCTCTTTCATTCTTTTGAACAGTTCTTTTTCCATTATAAGCAAAATAAGATTTAATAAATTCTCTTTTAGAATTATCAAATTTGGAAAAAGCTTTCCAGCATCTTGAACTTTTTATGAATCCTTTCAAAAAGGGATTGTTTTTCATACGCATTGGCGTTACAATCAATTCAATAGCGACGAAGGGAATGTTCTTTCTGATGAATTGGCTTCAAAAATTTATGTACGGGCGACACGGTACCGACCAATTAAACATTGCTTTACTGGTTCTTTACATGGTTCTTGCCCTCGTTGGTCAACTAACCGGCTTATGGTTCCTTTATTATCTCGGGTTTGCTGCTATCATTTGGTCTTTTTTCCGAATGTTTTCACGCAATCATGAAAAACGCTGGGTGGAAAATCAGGCTTTTATGGGAATCTGGAGTCCTATCTCCAGCCGCATCTTAAGTCTTTTTAGACATCAAAAGGACAAAACACATCGGTATTTTCACTGTCCAAAATGCAAAGCCACCCTTCGTGTTCCAAAAGGACGGGGAAAAATTGAAATCACCTGTCCGAAATGCCAAACTGTGTTTGTAAAGAAAACTTAATCAGCAAAAATATCTGATCTTAAAAAATCGGCATGATAAAGCATCATGCCGATTTTTATATTGTAAATTTTAAGAAGTGTTTAAAAAATAAATATGGAACGAAAAAGTTCTCAATTTATTTTTCCTGTAATTGCTGAAAATAAATTAAGGCTGAGAATCCTCCAGGATTTGGTACATGGTTCCCGCATAATCTTTTGTCGCATATTCCTGAACCGACAGCACTTTTGCCCGAATCATTTTTGAGCCGAGCGTAATCTCCAAAAGATCTCCCTCTTTGACGTCATAAGAAGCTCGTGCAGGCTTTTGATTGACCAAAACTTTTCCGGCATCGCAAGCTTCATTTGCAACGGTACGCCGTTTAATCAGTCTGGAAACTTTCAGATACTTGTCAAGACGCATTTTGTCGTCTCCTTCTTTCAAAAATAAAAGGCAGTAATATGATTTCAAAAAATCACATCACTGCCGCATTCATCTTTTGCTTACTTAGAAACTGCGTCCTTAAACGCTTTGCCAGCTTTAAATGCCGGAATCTTGGAAGCGGGGATCTCGATCTCTTTATTGGTACGGGGATCGCGGCCTTTACGAGCACTGCGATGACGGCACTCAAAAGTACCAAAACCTACCAGCTGAACCTTATCTTCTTTTGCAACAGTTTCTACGACAGTATCAATGACAGCAGCGATTGCACTGTCCGCGTCCTTTTTAGAAAGATTAGCCTTTTCTGCTACGGCAGCGATCAGTTCCGTTTTGTTCATAATCTTTTTACCTCCTAAAATTTCTAGCAATTTCCTTTCATATTCATCGGCAAATGCCGAGAACAACCATTTTTATTTTCCGGAAGATTTTTCCCATGACTCATATCTCGAAAGATACGCTTCTGTCTCTTTTGAGAGCATTTCTTCCGGCTCTACACCGGCCTTTTTGACAGCCCGAACGGCTTCAAACAAATATGCTCCCGCTCTTTCCGGCGAAATTGTTTTTTCATTTTCTTCTGCTTTGATCTCTTCTGGAAAACCAAGTTTCTGAGCTTTCTTTTGTACTTTTGCCGCACGCATCAGTGCAGGCAATGCCGGTGAAACTGCTTTTAATACCTCAGAACCAGAATCCCGATGTTTGGTGTGATTCTTAATCACATCCCAATTTTTAAGCACTTCCTTGGAAGAATTCACTTTTACCGTAGAAAAGACATGCGGATGACGTTCAATCATCTTATGTGCCAATTCATCTACCACATCAGCAAAAGTAAAATTTCCTTTTTCACTTTCAATCTGACAGTGAAAAAGCACTTGCAGCAAAACATCGCCTAGCTCCTCACGCATAAGGTCGATATTATCTGTATCAATAGCTTCAATCGCTTCATAAGTTTCTTCGATAAAATTATTGCGAATGGAATGATGATCTTGCTCCCGATCCCATGGGCAGCCATTCGGTGCCCGCAGGATTCTCATGATCTCCAGCATATCCTGAAAATCATAATGTTCTTTGATCGAAAAAGCCATCAGAAGATTCTTCCCCCTTTGACTCAAAAACTGGGTATTTTTATTTTACCGTATCTTTACAGTTTTTTCAAGTACAATCCTTCTTTTTTTCCCGAAATCTGCGTTTCTTTGCAACCTCATGTGGAATCGCATGTAGGACTGCACAAATCAGCAGATATATGACCACCGCAGCCAAAATAGCGGTTAAAACAGCAACCGCTATGTGAAAATATCCACTGAGTATCTTTTCAGTCGTTAGGGCAACCGCTACACAGCATGTTCCGCCTAATATTGGTTTCCAAAGCAATGAAAACATTTGCATCTGAACCCCTGTAACTTTGCGCAGAAAATGAAGTCCAAGTACCAAAATAACAAAATAACTCAAAAGTGTGCTGAATGCTGCTCCCAGCACATTCCACTGCGGCATAGGCACCAGAATCCAGTTCATGATTACCTTGACAAGTAATCCAACCCCAAGAATTTTAACAGGAATATCCGCTCTTCCTACCGCCTGCAGCAAACTGTTAACTGAGGTACCAAGTGCAGAGAAAATTGCGGCAAAACCGAGATAAAACAAAATTTTGCCTGTGATTCCAGGAGCGTTTTGCGGTCCATAAAGGAATGCACAGATCGGCTTTGCCAGAAAAGACATTCCAAGTCCCGCCGGAATTGCCAAAAGTGCAGCAACGCTAAAAACCATCTTTAACGAATCTGTAATTTGTTTTTTGGAACCTGCTGCCCATGCGGCGGTAACATTCGGAAGTGCACTGATTCCAAGAGCCTGTGTAAGCGTTGGAATCAGCAAAAACAAAGTAGTCGCATTTGTAAAGCACCCATAAAGGTAAGAGGGAACCTCTCCCAAGCGAATTACTTCCGTAGGCAGTTCTCCTGCATACTGAGTTAATAAAGAAGCAGCGTTTTTTCCCATTAAAATCCGCAGCCCTGCATTGAGCCACGCTGCATCTGCCAGAGTAGAAAGATTGACCGCCAGCGATCCCAACGCTACAGGCAGTGCCATATGCCATAAATTTTTGAGAAGCAACTTCGGCTCCGATGCCTTTGGAGAAGCTGTGATCTGCTGCTGTGTAATCCCATCCCCAGTCTTTCGATAATGACACCAGAGATAAAAGAAGCTGACCACGCTGCCAATCGTGACGCCGAAAATTGCTCCGGCAGCTGCCATTGGGAGTGCTGCTAAACGTGCATATTCCTCTGTAGGTTGTGGGACACCCCAAACAGTCTTGCTCACTGCATACTCCTGAGCGGCAATCTGCACAGCCTTAATCGAAAAAGCAAGCCCAAAAATTAATCGGCAAAGTGCCTCTAAAATTTGAGAAACTGCTGTAGGGACCATATCTCTCAGTCCCTCATAAAATCCTCTGTAAACTGAGATCATACTGCAAAAAAAGATGCTCGGTGCCAATGCCCAAATTGCCGGCAGCAAACTTCTCGCCTGTCCGGCAGATGACAGCTGCGCATACGGTGGTGCCAAAAAGAGCATTAATGTAAAGCCAAAAAGCCCAACACATAGGAATAGCTTGACCGAAATCTGATGAATGATACGAACATCACGAAATCTTCCTTTTGCGCAGCATTCACTCACAAGGTGAGAAATAGCAACTGGAAATCCTGCCGCCGATAAGCTGTAAATTGGAAAATACAAAGAATATGCGCTGCCAAAATAAGACATTCCAACCGGAGTTAAGATCCAACTTAGCGGAATCTTAAAAAAAGCCCCAAGAAGTTTTACTATCGCTACAGCGCCCATCAGGATCGCTGCTCCTTTTAAAAATCCCTGCCGACGTGTTTTCATAATGCATCCTCTTTTCCCGTATGTGCTTGTTTGATAAATACGGAAAAAGCGGACAGATTATGATGATTTCCCTAAAATGAAAAAAACGGATCAGAATTTTTCATTCCGACCCGTTTTTCTTTCTTTTATTCCATTGATTCCGACAAAAAAGTAACCGGCTCTGCCCGACGTTCAAATCCCAGTTCCAACTCGCGCTGATGATAGAGATAGTTATGATCATCATAATATTTAGCGTGCTGAGGACATTTTTTCACGCAGGCTCCGCATTTAATGCAGATTCCGATGAATTCTCGGACATTCTCTGCACTGATGGAACCCATTGGACAAACTCTGGCACAAAGTCCGCAGTTAATGCAATCATCGCTTGTCTTTGGCTTCACTTTTAAAATATTAACCTTTTCTCCCTTGCGATCCCGCGGCACATAATAAGGACGATACGGCTCCTCTCCTTCTACTTTAACCGGCTGGTGCTCCTGCGGCAAATGAGGAAGCAGCCTGCAAACTTCTTCTGCAAAATGATCTGCTTTCCGGAGATCTTCCGCATCCGGACGCCCTGCCGCCAAAATCGTCGAAAAAGAATGTTCTCCAATAAAAGCAGCACCTGCAATTGTTAAAAAGCCATCTTCTTCCAAAATATCACGCAGTTCAATCAAAGCATCATCGAAATTCCGATTCCCATAACACACAACCGGAACCGCTAACGCTCCGTTTCCTTTAATCGTATGTAAATATTTGACCAGAACATTCGGCACTCTTCCGGCATAAACAGGGACTCCAAAAACCACTAGATCTCCTTTGGAAAATTCCTTGACATTTTGTCTTGCTCCCGGCAAAGTAAAATCAAAGGTTTCCGATTTTCCTACCTTCAAAACTTCTGCCGCCCTCTGCGCAATCCGTTCTACAACTCTTTCTGTTGTACCGGTCGCACTAAAATAGGATGCCCACACTTTATAACTCATCTTTATTAAAGCCCCTTCCTTTTTAACCTATGATTCTCATAAAGAAACACCCCCAGCTAATCATCATTGCTGAGGGCGCTTTGTTTTTAAAAATTACTCTTCTTTCGGGCCTTCCTGCTGCTCTTCCTCTTCATGAAGTTTATTCCCGCATTTGCTGCAGTAAGCGGCATCTGAAATATTCTCAGCGCCACACTTCTTGCAGATGATTTTGCTGCTACTTGCAGAAAGCTGATTGTTAATTGCATCGAGCTGCTCATACAGTTCATCGATTGTTTTGACACTTTCGTCCAACAATTCATCAGAGAGATTATCTGTCTTTTTTGCATCGTATACAACGCGTCCGAGTGCTTCAAACTGCTTACTAATCTCATTATTCACATCAGCTGCATTAATTCGAAGTTTTGATACATCAATGAATTTTTCTGCTTTTTTCCCAACTACATCAGCGGCAGATTTTGCATTGATTACAACGTCCTCAAAAAGTCCCATAAAAACACGCTCCTTTGTTTCTATTTTGATAAAAATTTTCTATATATTTCCCATATAATGGGTTGATTATAACAAATTAAATCGATAAAAGCAATGACCTAATCGTAAACAATTCGTTAATCATAAAACCCACCCCCAAGAAATTCTCTTAAAAGAGAATTTTTGGGAACCAACTCCGGCGAAATGGGTCGAAATAGTTTCAACACAAAAAACAACTGATGCGCAATCTCATATTCTTTTTCTTCTGATTCTTCCACATCCCTCAGAAGTCTCATCGCATGCGTTCGAAAGACGCAAGGTTCATAAGCATGAAGAGAATTAATTGTATAATCCGCTTGTGAACGAAACGGCTTAATATACCGATATTCTCCATTCATTACAGAAGGCCACATCGCAATCGTTTGGGCTGGGTTTGTGCTGCGAAATGCATAATCACGTACGATTCTGCGAATCATCCGTACTTCATTTGGTCCTAAAAGCTGCTCTTTTTTATACTCAATGCCCTGCTTCACGCTGATATAAATTTTGATAAGTCCCTCTTTTGGAATGCCGTCCGAAAAAATCGGATTTAATGCATGAATGCCTTCTACAATCGCGATTCCGCCTGGTTTCAATGCAATATGTTGCAATTCTTTAAAAGGACAGTGATGATGAAAATCGAACTGCGGCTTATCACATGCACTATGTTGCATCAGTTCTCTTAACGAACGCTGAACATCATCAATCCGCAGCGCATAAATCGATTCAAAATTCGGCGTTCCGTCTGCGTTTTTCGGTGCCTCCTGTGGTACTTTATAAAAATCATCCAATGAAATAACCTGAGAGTCATTTCCTAATTCAGCCAGGCACTGTCCCAGCATATGAGCTGTTGTCGTCTTTCCACTGCTGCTGGGACCTGCCAAAAGCACTATTTTTGTCTTTCTTTTTAAAAGATCGACGGCAATATTCGAAAGTTCTTGATGAAACGATTTTTCACTTAAATCGATCAGGTGTTGGGGATTTCGAATTGCACAGTCATTGATTGCCTCTACCTGATTTAGATGCCTTACATAATTTTTCTGCTCTTTCATGACAGTTCGCTCACCTGCTTTTTTCTCTCAAGAATTTCTTCATGACGAGAAATATATTCAAAAGGATACTTAAAATTAAAAATTCTGCGGATACGTTGACCGGATTTCTGCGGTACACAAAGTTTTGTAACCGCCCCCGCTCCACAGCCTAAAATATGCTGGCTTTCATCCATAATAAACACATTATAAGGACTTTCAAACCCTGGCTTTGCAAATCCGACATTTTCCAAATTGCCAACCATCCTGCTTTGCCGATAAAGATAATATGGGGTATACCCATTTTCCGGAAGAATCCGATCCGCATAATCCAACATAACACAAGCCGCTGCTGCGTCTTCCTGAATTTTTCCTTCTTGATAAAGACGAGAGGAACGCTTTAACGCGAGGTCGTGCACTGTTATGCTTTCCGGTGCCCATTCTAAAAGCGTATTCAGCGTATCATAAAAGCTTTCAACAGATTCTCCCGGAAGTCCTACAATCAAATCCATATTGATATTTTCAAATCCTGCTTTTCTTGCCATCAGGAAGGCTTCCCTCGTTTGTTTTGCCGTATGGCGTCTTCCGATCACCTCGAGGACTCGGTCATTGAGTGTTTGTGGATTAATGCTGATTCTATCTGTACCCCATTTTTTCAGCACTGCAAGTTTTTCTGATGTAATCGTATCAGGTCTTCCCGCTTCCACCGTATATTCCCGGCAAAGTGAAAAATCAAAAGAACGCTTTACACAACTAAGTACCTGGTCTAGTTGCTGTGCCGTCAGAGTAGTAGGAGTTCCACCACCCATATAAACAGAAACAAGATGTAAGTTTAACTTTTCCGCCTGCTTCGCCGCAGCCTCTATTTCTTTACAGAGCAGCTCTACATACTGCGGAATTAATTTCATTGTTTTTTCCACACTGGAAGAAACAAACGAACAATAGGCACACCGGGTTGGACAAAACGGCACCGAAAGATACAAACTAAAATCCTGCGGTGAATTCTGAGCCAGAATTTTTTCTTCTCGATGCATCGTCTTTGATGCAAGCAAAATTTTTTCAGGACTGACCAAATAGGCCTCTCGAAAATATTGTGAAGCCTCTTTTTCCCCATAGGCTTCTGTTAATCGACGAAATAACTTGACCGGCCGAACGCCCGTTAAGAGCCCCCAACGCGGCGTAAATTCACAGGCTTCCTTTAAAAGTCCAAAAAGAAGGACCGCTAACTGCCGCTCCTTTTCATCCCCAAACAAGGCTGGATATTTCGCACGAAAAAAGTCTTCTGCTGTTTCTTTTTTTGCTCCAATTTGAAGACTGGCCGTTAATCTAATTTTTCCATTTTCAGCATGAATTCCAGTATAAGCAGTAATCGGATCATCTTTTGACTGTTCTTCCAAGCCATTCCCCTTTTCGATTACATGAATTGGCTGAAGGGGATAAAACAGTTGGCAAAGTGCCTCCATCTCATAATGGAAGTCATGCCCGTCAAGAATCAGATTCATAGAGAACCTGCTTCCGTATCCATATAGGGATTATACTTTCTCTCCCATGAAAGAGTTGTATTTTCTTCATGTCCAGGATAAATTTTATAATCACCGGAAAGCGCTTTTAATTTTCCAATGGAATGGATCATATCTTGATAACTGCCGCTTGGAAAATCTGTACGGCCAACTGTTCCTTTCATCAAAGTATCTCCGGAAAAAATAGCATTTCCGGTTAAAAAGCAGCAGCTTCCCTTTGTATGACCGGGTGTATGAATCTCTCGAATATCCAAATTGCCAAGAGAGAATGTTTCATCTTCTCCCAAAAGCCGTTCAATTGGAAACGCTTCAATCGGTGGAAATCCAACTTCACTTGTCAGATTAAGACTGCTGTCAGTTGTCATCTGCTGATCTTCTTTTTGCAGATAAACTTTTGCCTGTGTTTCTTTTACTGCTTGAGCAACTCCAATAATATGATCAAAATGTGCATGGGTCAATAAGATCAATTCCACATTTTTCCCCCGAATTGCATCTGCAAGTTTCTGATCCCAAAAGCCGGGATCAATGACCGCCGTTTTTTTGGTTTCGTCATCTGTCAGCAAATAACAGTTCGTCGGCAGCGGACCCCCGGCAATTTCTTCTATGGTCATATCAGAACCTCCTGTGCTTTTTGAAAATTTTATCTTCTCAGGAACGCCGAATTGAAATGATCCCGTTAACCATTTCCAGACGACTGATAATGCTCTCCAGAT
Organism: Ruminococcaceae bacterium BL-4; assembly: GCA_902809935.1. NCBI lineage: Bacteria > Bacillati > Bacillota > Clostridia > Eubacteriales > Oscillospiraceae > Ruminococcaceae bacterium BL-4. The sequence goes on from LR778134.1 coordinate 2,281,708, forward strand.
GATCTCTTCCATTTACCGTAATAGAAGCTGAAATCACTGCATTTCCATCTTTTGTCTGGCGAGAATTTAATGAATGAATAAAAAGACGCATGTTGAAAAATTGCTGCGTAATATCCGCAAGAAGTCCGGAACGATCCTGCGCCACAATCTCCAGTGTTGTCTTAAACTGCTCCTTGACTTCTCCTGCCCAATGAACGCTAATCCAGCGTTCCGGCTCCGGCGCATCAGAAATCCGACGCGGTACATTGCTGCAGGAGCGCTTATGAATGGAAACCCCGTATCCACGGGTGACAAACCCGATAATCTCATCTCCTGGAAGCGGATTGCAACAGCGAGAAAACTTAATCAGGCAATTGTCCATTCCATCTACGATGACGCCTTCTACTGCTTTCCCAGAAGACGGTTTCGCAGCGACCGGCTTTATTTCACTCTCTGGGGCATGGTGGTTCTTCTGATATTCTTCTTTGAGCCTCGGCATTATTTTCCAAAGCTGAATGCCACCATAACCGATGGCAGCATAAACATCATCCTCTGTATCACAGGACTGCTTTGCGCCCAATTTCATCAGAACCGCTTTACGTTCTTCTTCTGTATAACTAATTCCGCCGCGCTTTAGTTCGCGTTCGAGTTCTTCGCGCCCTTCAATAATATTTTCTTCGCGCTTCTCTTTTTTGAACCATGTGCGAATCTTATTGCGCGCTTCACTTGTCTTCACAATTTTTAGCCAATCACGGCTGGGACCTCTGGCCTCTTTACTGGTGAGGATCTCAACAATTTGACCCGTTTTTACCTTCGTATCAATCGGGACGATCCGCTTATCTACTTTGGCACCCACCATTCGGTTACCGACCTCGCTGTGAATCGCATAGGCAAAGTCAATCACGGTACTTCCGACCGGCAGATTAATTACTTTGCTCTGCGGTGTAAAGACAAAGACTTCCTCCGGCGCAAGGTCACTCTTGATCGTCCGAATTAAATCGGTCGCATCGGCATCATCCTGCTGCGTTTCCAAAAGCTGACGAATCCATGCCAGCCGTTTCTCAAAGGAGTCCTTTCCTCCACGACCATCTTTGCCGACCCCCAACTTATATTTCCAATGTGCAGCAATACCATATTCAGCCGTATGGTGCATTTCCCATGTACGGATCTGCACTTCAAACGGGACGCCATCTTCTGAAAGTACTGTCGTATGCAAAGATTGGTACATATTTGGCTTTGGAGTCGAAATATAATCTTTAAAACGGTTTGGCAGCGGACGAAACATATCATGAATGACTCCAAGCACATTGTAACAGTCATTTACGGTATCAACAATGACACGCACAGCATATACATCGTAAATTTCATCAAAGTTTCTGCCTTGAATAAACATTTTACGATAAATTCCGTTAATGCTCTTAACACGTCCCTCGATATAAACATTCGGAATGATCTGCTGCAGGCGTTCTTTAATTCCCTTTTTTGTCCGTTCGATAAATTCATTATGCAGGTCGCTGCGCTGTTTTAAACTGTTTTCAATTTCTTCGTATGCAACTGGATCAAGGCATCGCAGAGAAATATCTTCCAGTTCCTCTTTGACTGTACGGATACCAAGACGATCAGCAATGGGGGCATAAACCTCCATGTTTTCCAAAGCTTTATCGCGCTGTTTCTGCGGACTCCAAAACTCCCGTGTACGCATATTATGCAGCCGGTCTGCCAATTTGATAATAATAACTCGAATATCCTCACTCATTGCAATCAGCATTTTGCGGATATTCTCAGCCTGCTGCACTTCACGCGAAGAGTGCGGAATTTTTCCGAGTTTTGTCACGCCGTCGATCAGCCCTGCGATTTCCGGTCCAAACAATTTACGAAGTTTTGTAAGATCGGTAGCTGTATCTTCCGCTACATCATGCAAAAGGCCTGCTGCAACACTTTCAGAATCCATCCCCAGTTCTACCAGAGTACAGGCAACTGCCACCGGATGCGAAATATACGGCGCACCGGAAAGCCGTTTTTGATCTCCATGAGACGCCAGCGCAACATCATAAGCACGCCGAATCAAATCCATATCATAATCATGTTCACTGCCTGACATCAATGCAGTCAGATCATCATACGTTTTCAGCGGATACGCCATACACACTCACCTCTCTCTCTGGCAGAAACTGTTCGATATAATGGACTGCTTGGCAATCCATCAAATCAACTTTCTGCGGATTTGGAATCATTGTAATTTGATACTGTCCGCCAAAGGCTTCCATATGAATCAATTTTTTCTCAGAAAAAATATACAGAATTGTCAATATCTTCTCCATTGGCAGTTCAATTAAACAAGAAATTCCCTCTTCTGCACCCTGATATCCGTTTTTGGCCCGCAAAATCCGATAAAGCTGCGCTGCGTCGCTGCGACTTGGCAAAACTGCAGTGGCTTCTTTCGGTGAAAGCGCTTCTTTCCGAAGCATTTTTTCATAATTCTGCCTGCCTGTAATCATCAATTCCGGAGAGCAGGCACTTAGTTTCATCTCTCTGATATAAATAGACAGGGTATCCCGCCCACGAAACGGACGACATTCCAAAGTGACTGCCAAATCGAGTTTCGTCCCGATCTGATAAGGAAGCTGTTCTGCGGTCATACCAAACTTCATGCACTGCAAAAAGGCTCCGTCTTTTTCCACCTGCAGACGCAAATGCTTTCCGTTTCCGACCGGATGAATGCTTGTTAAAGTGACCCCAAAGATTCCAAAAAGGGGCGCTGGATTCCCAGCTCCAAATGGCTCGAGAAGAGAAGCAGCTTTTGGAATCTCCAGACTAATTTTTGACGGCTTCAAAATACCATCCAACATAAGTTCTGGAACCGGCATCGGGCAGTTTAAAGCATAAGCATAATGATTGATACGGGCCCGGAATAATTCCAAATTTTCGGGAGCTAGTGAAAGCCCTGCGGCCATAGGATGTCCGCCAAAACGGATCAAAAGATCCCGACAGCTATAAACCGCATCAAAAAGGGAAAAGCCCTCTACACTTCTTCCAGAACCTCTCGCTTCCTCTCCGGTAACAGAAATTACAATACTGGGCTTTTCAAACCGTTCAGTCAGACGCGATGAAACAATTCCAATCACACCATGATGCCAGTTTTGTCCTTCCACCACAATCACACGATCTAAAAGGCGTTGAGGCTCTCTATGCAAGAGCTCCATTACCTCTTCCATAATCTGTTCCTCTGTTTCCCGACGCCGGTCATTATCTGCACAGATTTGGGCAGCAAGCGAATCCGTTTCCATAGGATTCTCCCCAATCAAAAGTTCTACCGCCCTCTTTGGGGATCCCATTCTGCCAGTAGCATTCAGACGCGGTACCAGCGAAAAAGCAACGGTAGTAGCGCTCAATGTCTGCTCTTTTATTCCTGCATATTCCATTAAAGCACGCAGTCCCGGCCGATTCGTTCTCGGTAAAAGGCGCAACCCCTCTTTTACCAAAATACGATTTTCTCCAATCAGTGGGACCACATCCCCGATCGTTCCAAGCATGGCGAGTTCCGCATATTCTTCCAAAAGACTCTCTGTATCCGCATATTCGCCTTCCATAGCCAAAATCAATTTAAAAGCAATTCCAGCTCCGCAAAGCATCTTACAGGGACTCTGATCTTCTTCTCGATGAGGATCCACCACCGCTTCGGCCTGTGGGATCTCTCCCTGCGGCTGATGGTGGTCCGTAATGACCAGTTTCATCCCAAGCTCTGCTGCTCTCTTTGCTTCTGCAATGGATGCGATTCCATTATCGACCGTAACGATCAACTGAATTCCAAACTCTTTCAGCTTCTCAATGGCATGAAGATTCATTCCATAACCTTCGCCTTCCCGCTCCGGAATATAGTAATTCACATCAGCCCCGCAGCTCGCAAGATAGGAAACAAGCATTGCCGTTGCAGTTACACCATCTGCATCATAATCTCCATAAACCGCGATCCGTTCCTCCGTATCGATTGCTTGCTGAATTGTAGAAACTGCTTTTCCCATATCCAGCATCAAAAGCGGATCTGAAATCGATTGGCCTTCCAGCATTTCATGCATTTTTGGGGGATCATCAAATCCACGGTTCTGCAGCAAAGCGGCAGTCATTGCCGGAATTCCGAGCTGCCGCGCACACTTAACAGCAGCAGTATGATCGCATGGTGCAACCTTCCAACGCTTCATTCCGATCCTCCTCCCCTTCATTTTTTAAATAATGACGGAATAATATATTTTATCATTTTTAGCACTTTGTTTCAACCTGCAATTCAAAAGTCTCCAACAAAAAAGATACCTCTCGCCTCCGAAAAAGCCGGATTTGAAAGGTATCCTTTTTATTCTCTCATTTTGGATCTGCCGTTAATCCATACTATCCGTTCCCGAAAAAGCTGTTCCTGAAAAAGACGTCCCCGAAAAGACAACATTTACCGTATAATTTCCATAAATCCAGCTGCGGTTCGAACCGCTTACCGCAACGGAAACCTGAACTGGAATTGTTCCGATACTGCCCTCTCTTCCGGAAAGGTCTACCGTTGCGATCAGATTGGAGTCTGTCATTGATTCCAGATCTGCTTCTGGTCCAACTGCCATCACTTCCAGCTTCTCCGTCAAGATCTTTGCCGAAGTGCCCGTAGGAATATTCGTGAGCGTAAAGTTCGTGACTTCCAAATTCTTGGTCGTATAATTTGCAAGATTATTAAGTGTAACTTTTGCCGTAGAAGAAGCACTCAGGTTTTGGCAATCTGTCGGCAGTGTAATTCCCTGATTAAATGCATACTGTGTGGTGGAAATCTGAGAAAAATCAACTGGTGCCAATTCCAGCGTATCAGAAAGCTTAGACAACACATTCTTGGGCGCTGCCACTTCAATTGTTGCAGGACTTACCGTATAGGAATCTTTTGAAAGACTAATTCCAGCAGGCTTATTCTTAAAGGTCGGTACCAAGGTAACTGTCTTTTTCGGCATCACCTGCACACTGATATCGACAGCAGAAGGACTCATAGAAAGGAATTTGAAATGAATCTCCTTATTATCCGAATCATAAAGGATCAAGTTTGCTGAAGTTTTCTTTGTTTCTTCCAAAGGACTAGGGCTCGGCGTATAGTTAAACGAAACATGGTCAATTTTATCGATTTCGCTCTTTGGCCCAGAAACCGTTACATTCTCCATGGAAAGTGTCGGCCCAGGACTAAAATAGCTGTCATTATTGATCTGATCCATCACAGAGGGCAGCTTGATTTCAAAAGTTTTTTCTGCCGCATAATCGACCGTTACAGAAATACTGGAAGGAGAAATACTTTTGACATCATAATTGCTGTAAGTGCTGGTCTTATTCACTTTGAGCTTCAGATTATAATTGCCCGGACCGCTAATTTCTGAAAGGCTTTCCGGCACCACTTCCATATTTGTGCTGTTCAAAGCATAAACGATGGTGGGCGTACCGGTAACGCCAACTTTTGCAGTCGCATCGGAAGCAATCCCGTAAACTTTGAGCTCTTTTTGCTGCAATGTTTCCGGAAGTGTCACACTGATCGGAACATTACTGACAATCACCGGATTCCTCTGTGTATCGTTATAAGCCATCAAAAGCCATAAAGCTAAAGAAATCACGATGGAAAAGACCATAACAAATCGGTTATTATAAAACCAATCCCCGGGACGAATCTTTTGTCTCTTCTTTTTCTCCGGCTTTTCTGTTAAAATTCGGAGTATCTCGTCTTGTTTTGGTTCCTGATTCATGATTCTTTCCGCCCCCTTTTCGAAAAGAAACCGTTCCATTTTTTATTTGGGACAGATTCTTCCAGAAGCAGAGAGCACAGCTTCTCTTTCAGTGTCTCCCTTGTATAATTCCGCGTAATCGAACCATTGAGCGCAATAGAGATCTGCCCGGTCTCCTCTGAAACAACTACAACAACGGCATCAGAATTTTCGCTCATGCCGATCGCGGCACGATGTCGGGTTCCAAGATTGATATCCACCGTCTCATCTTTTGTCAAAGGCAAAATACATCCAGCAGCATAAACCATTCCGTCACGAATAATCATTGCACCGTCATGAAGCGGCGCTTTGTTAAAAAAGATATTACAGATAATCGGCGCCGAAGGAACCGCATTCACAACAGTCCCTGTATTAATAATTTCTCCCAAACGAGTGTGACGTTCGAAGACAATCAAAGCACCGGTTTTCGACTTGGACATTGCTTCACAGGAATCTACAATCGCGATGATCCCTCTCAGCTTACGAGTCTCACGTTCCTCACTTTTCCAGTTGCGCTGAGTGCCAAAAAACTTTTTTCCAGCATCGTTCAAATTTCCACTACGGCCGATTTGTTCCAAAGCGCGGCGCAGTTCCGGCTGAAACAGCACAACAACCGCTAAAAGTCCAAACTGAAACAGATACTGCAAAAGTGAAGTCATTACATAAAGGTTAAATGCCAGCGCAATCAACCAGACCCCTGCTACTAAAATAATTCCTTTGACCAACTGCGCAGCACGGGTTTCTCGAATTAATTTAATTGCATTATAAATAATAAAGGAGACAAGAGCGACATCCAGTAAATCCTTGAGCTGAAAACTTTGGAATAATCTTCCCAAAGCAGCCCAAAATGTTACAATCTGCCCCATAGAAATGCCCCCCTTTTAACTTCATCTATTTTAAAAATCATATATTTCTTTTTTATTTTAACATATCTATCGAAAGATGAAAACACCTTTTCTGTTTAGCTCGCAGAAATTTTTTTGACTGCTTTTAAAGCCATTTGGATTTCTTTTTCTGTTGTAAAAGCAGAAGGGCAAACTCTGACAGCTCCGCTTTCTAAAGTTCCAAATGTCTGATGTGCACAGGGTGCGCAGTGCAAACCAGCACGCACTGCAATTCCCTCTCTGTTTAATTTTTCCCCGGCTACCTCACTTTCCATTCCTTCAATATTAAAAGAAATAACCGGAACATAATCAGGCAGTGACGGCATTGGTGTATAGAGCTTCACATTTTTCATATGACTCAGACCGGCATAAAACATTTGTGAAAGCTTCATCTCGTAATCTGCAATTTTAGGCGGCGTTCTCTTTTGAACAAATAAAATTCCTTGATGCAGCCCGGCAATTCCAGGAAGATTAACAGTTCCACTTTCAAAACGGTCTGGGATCGTCTCTGGCTGTGACAGATTCATAGAATCTGTTCCGGTTCCCCCTTCTATCAACGTTTTCATAGAAAGTCCAGAACGCATAACCATGATTCCGGTTCCCATAGGGCCATAGAGTCCCTTATGACCTGCCATGCAAATGCAGGCGTACCCATCTTTCATGGAAATCGGGACCACTCCTGCCGTCTGAGCACAGTCTACCACCATCGGAATTTGATACTGATTGACCATCGCACAGATCCGTTCTACCGGAACCCGAATGCCCCAAACATTGGAAGCTTGTGTGCAGACGACTAGACAAGTATTCTCCCTCAATGCCTCTCTAAAATTCTCCAGTGTGGCATCATGATCTTCAGGAACAACTTTCGCTTGTGTGTAAGTAATGATTTCCTCTTTCTGCAGCGCTTCGAGAGGACGCATTACAGCATTATGCTCCAAATTAGAAGTAACCACATGCCCCCCAGTTTTCACCAGCCCTTTAATTGCAAAATTCAGGGATTGCGTGCAGTTCATTGTAAAGGCCACGTTTTCTGGTCCTTCAGCATCAAAAAGTTTTGCAGCCGCTTCCCTGCAGTGATAAACCTCCTCTGCAGCACGCAGACTCATACTGTGCCCGGATCTGCCCGGGTTTGCCCCATAACGTACTAAAGCAAGCTGCATCGCCTTAGGAACTTCTGTTGGTTTTGGGAATGTAGTTGCCGCATTATCAAGATAAATCATATTGTGCTCGCCCTTTTCTCACGCCCGAGAACCCTGATACCAGCTTCTTTGAGAATCGTTTCTGCTTCATCCGTTTTCTTTGGCACATACAAAGCATATCCACAGCCTGTTTGTTTCGATAAATGAGGAATTCGTTCTACAAAAGAAGAAATTCTATAAGAAAGCAGGAGATCCCGCCCTTTTAATGCATACGTAATTGAGCTAACCAGAATCATAGGTCTTTCCATAGTTACCACCCCTCTGTTTTACTCCAGAGTATGCAGAAGGACGCCAATTTGACTATTTTCGATTCAAGAAAAGAAAGTATTTAACTGTTTTTTTCTGTTAAAAGACAAACACAGTGAGCTGCGATTCCCGCTCCGGAACCGGTAAAACCGAGACCTTCTTCCGTAGTTGCTTTTACGCTGACTCTTTGGGGCTCTATCAGACAAGTTTGCGCAATGTTTTTGCGCATCTCTGCAATATAAGGGCGCAGCTTTGGCTCTTGGCACAAAATCGTTGCGTCCAGATTTTCGACAGAGTAACCTTTTTCATGAACTTTCTGCACAACTTTTTGAAGTAAAAGTAGACTATCCGCCCCCTCATAGGTGGGATCGGTATCAGGAAACAAACATCCGATATCTCCCAACGCCAAAGCTCCCAAAAGGGAATCTGAAACTGCATGCAGCAATACATCTGCATCAGAATGCCCCAAAAGTCCCTTTTTATAAGGGATCTCTGTTCCCCCTAAAATCAGCTTTCGTCCCTCAACTAAGCGGTGAACATCATATCCATGCCCAATTCTCATCTGTTTTCCTCCCGTTTTTTCAGGATTACTTCAGCAAATTCCAAATCTTCGGGTGTGGTCAATTTAAAATTCGTATAGCTGCCCCTACAAAGATGGACCTTTTCCCCTGCTTTTTCAAACAGCTGGCAGTCATCTGTATCGTCGCCATCCGCTTTTTTTAAAAGCTCTAAATATTGCTTTCGCCCGAACACTTGGGGCGTCTGTACCGCCCAAAGAGCATCTCTCTGTGGGGTTTTTAAAACGAATCCCTTTTCATCGACCATTTTAATGGTATCTTTTACCGGCATTGCCAATGCAGAAGCACCATATTTTTCGGCATCGGAAATGACATGTTCGATTTCTTGCGGCGTGATTAAAATTCTGGCTCCATCGTGCACTGCAACCAGTGGATAATCGGGTGACGCCTCAACCCCTCTTTGCGCCGACTGCTGTCTGGTACTGCCACCCTGTATAATGAAAAGCGGCTTATGAAATTTCGGCAAAAGCCATTTTTCATAAAATTCCTGTTTTCCTATTGGACAGACGACTACAATTGCCCCGACCCGCGGCACTTTTTCGAATGCAGATAGACAATATTCCAGTGCCGGAATTTCTAAGACAGGCACTTCCTGTTTAGAAAATCCCATGCGACTAGAAGCCCCTGCCGCCACGATTACTGCGCAGCAATCGGCCTTTTGCTCCTTTTCCTGCAAAAATATCCGCTCCTTTTTACCGGTAAGAAACCTCTAAAATTGCTTCCACTTCGTCCCCTGAAAGAGGCGCCGGATCCTTTTTGAAATTGCCGCCCATCGAACCCATCGCGTCTACTCTCAGAGAATGAAGGTCTTCTTTCAAAATTCCATAGCCAGACATTTTTAAATCATCTACATGGCATGCTTCAATCAATTCATGCAGAGCAATTACGAAATCTTCCGGTTTCTCCGCCTTTTCGTTTCCGAGGGCTTTCGCCATCTGAACCAGACGTTCATCACAACAGCCTTTATTGCAGAATTGACGATAATAAGCTTCGCTAATCATAATTAGTCCCGCTCCATGCGGCAGATCCGGATGCTTCGCGCTGAGTGCATGTTCAATCGAATGTTCCGAAATGCAGCCGGCCGTAGATTCCACAAATCCAGAGATCATACTTCCCAGTGCCATATTCCCGCGGGCTTCCTCGTTTTCTCCATTTTCAACAGCCGTTCTGAGATTTTTCCCAATCAGCTCGATCGCTTTGAGGGCATATAAATCGCTGAAAAGATCAGCCCGATTGGAAAGGTATCCCTCTGTGCTGTGAAAAAGTGCATCAAATCCCTGAAAAGCGGTATAACGAGGTGGAACTGTCATCATCAGATCAGAATCCACCACCGCAATTTTTGGATAAGTTTCATCACAGCCGAAACCTCTTTTTTCCTGCGTTTTTTCGTTTGTAATTACCGTCCAGAGATCTGCTTCCGTCCCGGTCCCGGCCGTCGTCGGAATTGCTACAATCGGCAGAGGGGATTTTTTTAATGATTCTCCTTCTACATACTGCCAATAATCCCCCGAATTTGTTGCCATCACGGCGATTGCCTTTGCCGAATCGATGCTGCTGCCGCCGCCTAATCCAACCACAAAATCACAGCCGACCGCATTTGCAAGCTTGGCTCCTTCCATGACATGTGCTTTAATTGGGTTCGGCTGAATCCGATCAAACAAGACGTGCATAACGCCAGCTTTATCAAGCTGCTCTTCGACCCGTTTCAGATAGCCGTATTTTTTCATTGAAATTCCCGCCGAAATCACAATCAACGCTTTTCTTCCGGGCATCTTCTGCTCATGAAGTGTTTCTAAGCTTCCCTTCCCGTAAAGAACTTTCGTTGGGATAAAATGACAAAAAGCCATGAATGATCCTCCTTACATAATCCTAAAAACTTCTTTTCCTATCATATCACAAAAACTTTCGGTTCCGGCAAAAGTTTCACAAATTTTATAAAAAGAAAGCCCCGCAAAATGCGGAGCTTTTTTCAATTTTGCTTAGTGTGCTGAATAAAATTCCAACTGTCACGGCACATATCATCCAAATTATATTTTGCCTGCCAATGTAATTCTTTTTTGGCTTTGGAAACATCTGCATAACAGGTTGCAATATCTCCGGCACGACGCGGCGTAATTTTATATGGAACTTTTCTTCCGCTGGCTTTTTCAAACGCATGGACCACTTCCAGCACCGAGCTGCCGCATCCGGTACCGAGGTTATAAATCTCTGCGCCTTTAATGGAATCCAATTTTTCCAAGGCCTTAATATGGCCGGTCGCAAGGTCACAAACATGGATATAATCCCGCACACCAGTTCCGTCCGGCGTATCATAGTCGTCTCCATAGACGGAAAGGCAGGGAAGATCTCCCGCCGCTACCCGAGCAATATAAGGCATCAGATTATTTGGAATTCCGTTTGGATTTTCTCCGATCAATCCGGACGGATGCGCTCCAATCGGGTTAAAGTACCGCAAAAGAGCGACCTGCATTTCTTTATCCGCCACGCAGACGTCCTGCAGAATTTGTTCAATGATCACTTTTGTCGTTCCATAAGGATTGGTTGTCCCACCGATCTTCATATCTTCCTTAAACGGAACCGGATTCTCACTGCCGTATACGGTTGCCGAAGAGCTGAATACGAACTGTTTAACATGATATTTACGCATTAATTTGAGAAGAATCAATGTACCCGTCAGGTTATTATGATAATATTCCAGCGGCTTGGAAACACTCTCTCCGACCGCTTTTAGTCCTGCAAAATGAATCACTGCATCGATGTGATTCTCTGCAAAGATTTTGTCGAAAGCTTCTTCGTCCAGCATATCGCATTCGTAAAATGGAAAATCCTTTCCGGTAATTTTGCCAATTGCCTCCACGGCACTCATATTAGAATTTACGAAATTGTCCATTACAACAATGGAATATCCATTCTCTAAAAGTTCTACACAGGTATGACTGCCAATAAATCCAGCGCCCCCTGTTACCAAAACTGTCTTCATAAAAAGTTCCTTTCCACCGTATCATACGGCACTGTTACTGATTCTGCACGGGACGGTTCTTGAGATATTTCTGATAAGCCGCGCGCAGTTCTTTGCTGGTTTCTTCCGGGCAGGTCGGATTGCAGTTAGCCCATGCTCCCGTTTCGCTGGAAGCATTAAACTTCTGTTTTTCCGCGCTGCGCATCGGCGGGAAGAATTTAATATGATAGTGAAAATCTTTTTCATAATCTCCGGCATTGACCGGAGCACTATACATACACATCATATAAGGAAACCGATCATCAAAAAGAGAGTCCAGCATTCCAACAGTATCACGGACCGTGATCCCCAAAGCATCTTTTTCCGCATCCGTCAACTCAGTAAGATATGCCACATGACGGTTGGGGATCAGATAAACCCCATAGGGATAATCCGTATAAAACGGCTGATAAACCGTATAAAATTCATTTTCCAAAATAATTCGTGACTTTGCTTTTTTCTCCTGATTCAGCATTTCACAGAACAGGCACTTCCCGTTCTTACTATAATACTCCTTTGCACTCTCAGCTTCAACCTGTATCCGCTTTGGAATAAAAGGATATCCATACATTTGTCCATGGGGATGCGGCATCGTGACGCCCACAACATCCCCGCGGTTTTCAAACGGAAACACATATTTGATTTTTTTGTCCTCTGCCATTTTTAAAAAGCGTTCACACCATAAGTCCACCAATTTTCTCATATGACTATCCGAAAGCTGCGGAAGCGTTATTGTATGTCCGGGAGAATAAAGAATCACTTCACATTTTCCGTAGTTTGGTGCGACCTTAAAAAATTCATTCCCCACCGGGTCGGGCTCCGAAGGATTCTGGGTCAGCGCCGGAAAATCATTATCATACTCCATTACCTCATAATCCGGCACATTCCCAAAGCTCGGACAAAATGGGCAGTAATCTTTTGGCATCTGCGGCCGATTCTGTCGGTTGCTCGCAATCATATGCCAATCCTTTAAAAGTGGATTCCATCTTAATTCAGCCATCGCAAATTTCCTTTCCATTTTCTTGTGTCAGAAAGACCCCGCCTACCGGACGAATTTTAAGTACATGACAGGAACCCTCTCCTAAAAAGGCATCCATCTCTTTGCGGAAAAGCTCCAGGTTTTCATTCGGAACAAAGGCCTGCACCGTTCCGGCAAAGCCCCCGCCCTGAATTCGCCACGAACCGCCTGTCTTCGAAAGAAGCCGTTCACAGAGGCCAAGAGTCAGGCTGACCGCCTGCTGCTCCGGATGAGCCGGAGAATACACATTCTGCAGATACATAAAAGACGATCTGCCCGAATCGATCAGGAGCTGAAAAAATTTATCGAGATCTTTCATTTTCAGGCACTTCGTCTCTTCCTGGGCACGGCGATTTTCTGCAAAAAAGTGCATTGCGCGCAAAGCCGCACGATCTCCCGCAGATTTGCGCACCTCACGAAGGTTCTGATAAAAAGTCTCTTCCGGAACGTCCCGCAAAAAATCCTTTCCAAAAAAAGAGGCAACCGCCTTCATCTCTTTTGGAATCGCTGCATAGTCCGGGGTCAGATTTGCATGGGAAGCATGCGTATCCACTACGCAAAGCGTATATCCGCTGTTTGAAAAATCAAATGTTACTTTTTCAACCAAAGGTTTTTGAGGATCTGCAAAATCGAATGCCACAAATCCCCCCACGCTGCAGGACGCCTGATCGAGCAATCCGGAAGGCTTTCCAAAATAAGTATTCTCTGCATACTGGCCGGCCTGAGCAATCTCGACCGGAGAAAATTTCTGCTCATTATAAAGTCCATTGAGGATCGTCCCTACCAGCACCTCAAAGGCAGCACTACTGGAAAGTCCGCTTCCAGATAAAACATTCGAAGTAGTATAAGCATCAAATCCGCCGATTTTTCCGCCTTTATTCTGAAACCATGCAGCAATTCCTCGAATCAGGGAGGCACTGCAATTTTTTTCATCTTCTTTAATCGATAAATCTGAAAGATCAATCACATCTTCAGAAAATCCTTCCGACTTAATTCGAATTTTTCCATTCTCAGTTCTAGAGGCAACTGCAATCGCATCCATGTTAACACTCGCCGCCAACACACACCCATGCTGATGATCTGTATGGTTTCCGCCGATCTCCGTGCGTCCGGGAGCACTAAAAAGTTCCACTTCGCGTCTTTTCCCATAGTATCCGGAAAATCGTTCTGCAGCACGCAGATAGCGCAGCCGCTCTTTAATAAGTTCTTCTCCATTCCCTTCATAGAGATATCGGAAAATTCTATCAAATCCACCATTCTGCAAAGCGGCATTCAACTCCTGCAAATTCACTCCCTAACGCTTCCTTTCCATATTAATCCTTATAAAACTATTCTTATCTTAATCTCTCCCTACAATTCCCGCAAGGATAAAATCGATCTTATTTATGGATAAATCGTGCATTTTGGTTATGCTATTAAGTATGGTACTTCGCATACTTTGTCCATCGGCCACGGGAATAACGAACTGAGAAACAAATTGCACGAAAAGCCCAATCGGCCACCATTGCACACCAAACACCGATTGCACCCATTCCAAAATAGATCCCCAAAATATAGCTAAATATAATACGGAAAATCCACATGGAAAAAATTGAGATACACATTGGAAATTTGACATCATTTGCTGACCTCAGTACATTAGGAATTGAAAATGCAGGCACATAAAGCGGAATTAAAAAGCCACTGTGAATATAGACTAAGATTGCAGTCAGCTGCATTGTTTCCGCAGATAAACTGTAGAGTCCTAAAATTAGCGGAAGCGTCAGCATCATAATCCCGTTCAAAACTGCTGTGCACAAGAAACATACCCGCATTAGTTTTTTTGCATAATAACGAGTCTGTTTTAAATCGCCTGCGCCTACACATCTTCCCACAACTGTAATAATTCCAAGGTTGATGGCCATTCCTGGAATGCAGCCAAAATTATCAAGATTATTGGCAACGCCGTTCGCAGCAATTTGAGTCGTGCCAAAATTCGTGATAATACTGACAACAAGAATTCTGCCCAACTGAAACATACTGTTCTCCATAGCACTTGGAAGTGCAATATGTAAAATTCGTTTCATATAGAGTGCTTTAGGTCGAAGCTCGCTCCAGCAATAACGCACATAGACGCTGTTTTCTCTTGAATGAACAAGCAGCAACATCAAAATTGCCGCCAAAAAACGAGAAACGAGCGACGGTATTGCTACCCCGGCAACTCCCATATGCAATCCATAAACACAGATTGCATTTCCGCTAACATTGACTATATTCATAAAAATCGAAGTATACATAGAAATACGGCTGTTCCCCATTGAACGATAAAGGGCGGCACCCGCATTATAAAGTGCAATAAAGGGATAACTCCATGCTGAAATGGAAAAATAAATAAGGCAGGCATCCATCACGTCCGGTTCTACCGGACCAAAAAAAAGATGTAAAATAGGGCTGCGAAAAACAAGCACCAAAATCATGATGCAAACTGCCAACAAAAGGGCAACCATTAGAAGCTGGGCGGCTGTGTGACACGCTTTTTCCCGCTCCTGAGCCCCTAGCCATTGACTAACCACGACCGCTCCACCGGTCGCCATCGCCGCAAAAATATTTAAAATCAGTACATTGATCATATCAACCAAAGAAACACCACTGACCGCTGCTTCTCCCACAGAAGAAACCATCAGAACGTCTGCCATTCCGACAGTAACCCCCAGTACCTGCTCTACTACAAGTGGCCATAAAAGCCGTGAAATGTCTCTTTTCGTGAAAAGTGCGTGCTGTACTCCATCTCTCAGATCCAAAAAAAGTCCTCCTCATTTTTCAGAGCTTCAATCAAAAACTCTTTTCTTATTGTACTGAGGAGGCGGTAAAAAGTAAAGGAATCCAAGCAATTTCATTTTTCATCTAGGATGAATATAAAAATCGAGGTGACAGGGTTGCCATTTCCAAAAATAATCCGCAAACTCATTTTCCGTTATTTCCGTGATGGAATTGGACGCAGCGCGGCTGCACTTTCTTACTACTTAATTTTTACCTGTTTTCCATTTTTATTAATGATCAGTTCACTACCTGGCGTATTTCATCTACAGCCGATCTCCGTTAAAATTTTTGCGGGGCTTCTCCCTGCAGAAGTCATCAAAATTATCGAAAATTATTTTATTTACCTTACGGAATCTCCCAGCGCTCCTTCCTTTATGCTGGGATTTTTTCTGACCGTCTGGTTTTCCATGCGTGCTATGAATTGTCTAATTCTCGGAATACGCCGTGCACATAGTTTGCCTCTGCGCGAAAACGCTCCCATTAAAAAGCAGGCTCTGATTTTTGTCTCTGCCTTAGGATTGATCGGCACTGTTTTTATCAGCATCATCGCTTTGAGCTTAAGCCCCGGTGCAATTCAATTTTTAGCAGAATTTATTCCTCCTCTACATTTTTTGGAATCTTATTGGTCTTTGATTCGAATGCTTCTCTTAGCCGCTTTAGTTTTTTGGATTCTGCTTTCTCTCTATCGCCTCGCTCCCGGCGGGCTTTCCACAAAAGAAGCGCTCCCCGGAACAATTTGCTCACTGATTTTCTGGATTCTGGTTTCCGGCGGATATGCCTTTTATGTAGAGCATATTGGAAAATACACACTGGTCTATGGAGCAATCGGGGCCGTTATCATTTTACTTCTCTGGTTTTACCTAAGCGGAATGATCATTTTAATGGGTGCAGAGCTTAACAGCCTTCTTCTTTCTCATTCCCGATAAACTTTCTTTCGATAAAATCGCTTGTCATCTCATAAAAATAATGTTCTTCGCATAAGAATGAACAATTGGATATGGGAGGGCAAGCTTATGAAAGGCAATGTAGAAGAGCGGGCGGTTGAGCTCGGACAATATATCTGCGAAAGCGGTGCCACTGTACGCGCTGCTGCCAAAAAATTCGGCGTTTCTAAATCGACCGTCCACAAAGATGTCGCCCAGCGGCTCCAGCAGATCGATCGCCAACTCTACCAAAAGGTCAAAGCGGTTTTGGAGCTTAATAAGGCCCAGCGGCATATCCGCGGCGGGCAGGCAACCCGGGAAAAATACCGCCGGATTTCAGAAGAAAAATCACAGCATCGAAATTTTTCTTACATAAAAAAAGCCGGAAAGTAATAAAAGCGTCTGATGAATTTTTGTTCATCAGACGCTTTTTCTTTTTTACAATTATGTATTTTTTATCGCGACCATACGGGCTGTGGAGAAATTGCCGTCTGCGCAGAAGGACAAATGTGATAAACTGTTTCGTCCTTATCCACCATCGCAATCGGTACACGCGGCATCAGCTGATGGATCACTTCTATAAATCCATTGATTGGTGCCTCTGCCATGCCGGTTACCAGTTGCTGTGCGCCGATCTGCTTTAAAAAAGCCGCTGTCACATAAGCTGGCTCGTCATGAAAAAATATGGTCATCTCTGCTCCTGCATTCTGGGCGTTCTGCCTCAGATACTCTAGTTCTGCACAGCAATCTTTCGTGTCACTCGGTACAACACTGACAACATGAAGAGGACTATGTCTCTCTTCTGCAATTGCCTTACCCACACGAATTAACCGGTCACAATCGTGCTGGCCTGTTACGCAAACGAGAACAGGTGCATGTTTTCTCACAATCAGGTCTCCTTTCATTGACTTTTTTAAGTCATTTTGTTCCTGACAGTTTTAAGTATATGCTTTTAAGTCGCTCCGTATGGAAACAGAGCGTTGAATTTTGATTAACATTTTGTAAAAATTTTTTCATCTCCTTTTCTTGTTTGCAGTTTTATTATATCATTATCGTTTACATAATTCAATATAGTCAAATCAAGTTTCATAAAAAATTAATATTTTTGTCATACATTTTAGTCTATTTAAGAATAAAAAATACCGTGAAGCGAAAATCACGCTTCACGGCTGCTCCTTAACAAGGACGAGAGCTTCAGGAAAATAAAGTTTGAGGGTCTACAAAAGTACCGTCTTTCTGCACCTCAAAATGCAGATGAGTCTCTTCTTCCGCTTCTGCAGGAACAGCTCCAAGCCGGCCCAATTCCTGCCCGGCTTTTACCTGATCCCCCTGCTTAACGGATGCACCGGACAACCCTGCATAAATGGTTGTCAGACCACCCTGATGAGAAACAGTAACAACTGTTCCGTAAAGCGGATCGTCTTCAATTGCAGAAACCGAACCGTCAGCTGCTGCACCAACAGAAACACCTTCGTCTGCCGCAATATCGATTCCGGTATGTGCCCGCCAGTCTCCCAGTGACTCATAATAAACTGGAGATTCACTAAACGCCGTAATGATATCACCCTGTATCGGTCTATTTAGCTGCGTAACTGCCGCCTCAGCAGGAACGATGCTAACGGTCTCTTCCTCAGATACTACAGACGATGTTTCGGTTTCTGAAGGAACTTCTGGAACAAGTGCCGATGTACTCGACACCATGACGCCGCTGACTGTATTTGCTGCATTCTGCGCTGCACTGGCAGTATTGTCGGCATAATGTACCATGCTGTCATAAGTGGTCCATCCCGCCACCGCGACCGCCGCCAGGCAGAGTCCCAAAGCAACATAAAAGCTGCGCCCCGGTTTTCCACCATTGTCTTTGTTCACAAGATGCAAATTGCTCAAATCTGCCACCTCCGAACATAGTATGGATCCAAAATTGGCATTTTATGCAAAGAAAAAGAGGCCAAGCAAAAAAGCTTGACCTCTTTTCTTAAGCTTGAGGGGTAAATTGAGGAGGGTAGAACATGCATCAAAAAAACGGTGCGGCTCCGTTTTCTTGATTTCTTTTATAGTATACCTACATCATCCATAAATGTTGTTAATTATTTATGAACAATATATTAATTCTGCACATATATCAAACGAACGTTTGTGTTCTGTCGAAAAGCATGATATAATGGCAATAGAAACAAAGGAGGGGTCCTCATGCTGACTAAAAGCCAACAAAAGGTTTATGATTATTTAAAGAAAAGGACACAAAGCGGACTTCCGCCTACGGTACGTGAAATCTGCATTGCAACAGGACTTAAGTCCACTTCCAGCGTTCATGCACATTTAAAGACATTGGAAAGATTAGGGCTTATCACCCGAGACGCCGGTCTTAACCGCGCAATTCATATGGCGGGAGAAACACCCGCGATTCAGGTCCCAATTATTGGCCGTGTCGCTGCAGGGCAACCAATTCTTGCCGTACAGGAAAACGAAGGCTATATTTCCTACTCTCCCAAGAACAAAAGCGGCGAATATTTTGCACTGAATGTCCACGGAGAAAGCATGATCAATGCAGGAATCTTAGACGGGGATATCGTCATCGCAGTGCAGACGCCAACAGCTTCTGATGGAGAAATTGTTGTTGCACTGATTGAAGACGAAGCGACCGTAAAACGCTTTTTCAAAGAAAAGGATCGTGTGCGGCTGCAGCCTGAAAATCCTGATTTTTCCCCAATTTATTCAAAGGAAGTCCGAATTTTGGGCCGCGTAGTTGCAGACTACCGTTATTATGAACCATAAAATTTTTTAAATCCTGTATCATAAAAAATGATACAGGATTTTTTTATTAAACCCCAATTTTAAGAATGATAAAGTCCTTGTAAAGCTGGCAAAAGCTTTGGCAAAAGTTGAAACATTCTATTTGCAGCCATACGTGCAAACATTGGGAACGCCATAACAGCCTTTTGGTCTGCACTGTCTGAAATTGCCCGCAAAACCAAAAAATCTATTTTTCCATTCCAGCAAATCTGTGCGACCGCCCCACCTTCCATCTCACAGGCAACTGCATCAAACTGCTGACAAATTTTTTTGCGCAGTTCCCCATCTGCCACAAATTGATCTCCTGTCGCAATAATCCCACAATGAACCGGAGAAGGATAAAACTGAGAAGAAACACTCACCGCTGTTTTAAAAACTTTTTCTGACGTTTCCAGATAGATCAAATTTGGGCCACTTAAAAATCCAGGCGGATCTCCTGCAGCCGTTGTATCCATATCATGCTGCACCAACTTTTGAGCAATCACTAAATCGCCGATCTGAATTCCTTCTCCAATTCCACCGGCAACTCCTATATTGATCACCAACTGCGGGTGGTACTCGAGCAGCATTGTCTGTGCACAGGCCGCCGCCGCAACCTTTCCGACTCCGCAGCGTGCCAGCACACATGGAACGTTTTCTATCGTTCCCTGATCATAATGAATCCCTAAAATCGTAGTCGTATGAATATTTTTCATCTCCGAGCGAATTTCTTGAACTTCCAGCTCCATCGCTCCAATAATTCCAATCACAGATTTTCCTCCTAAAATAGATACCATCAGTATAATAGACACCTTTTAAAAAATCAACGCGGAAAGCTTTATTATAACTAATTTTTGTACGTTTTCAGCCCCTGTCTGACATCTTCACACAAAAGTCCATTTTTGATTTTTCCATTCATAATCCGCGCCGCATTTGTCGTATAAAGCGCATTGGCAGCAAAGAAAGTACGAGTCGGCGCGCTGGATACAATCCGCCCCCCGAAAAGGAGACTGCATTCATCACAAAAACGAGCTGCAAATTCTACATCATGAGTAGTCAGCAAAACGGTTCCACCCTGCTGACGATAACAATCAAGCAGTTCTGCTAAAAGTTTTTTATTCCATGGATCAAGCCCTTTTGTCGGCTCATCTAAAAGCAACAGATCCGGTTGTATACCAAGAACCAGAGCAATGCCCAACCGCTGCTGTTCTCCCCCGCTCAAATCATAGGGGTGACGCTCAAAAAGCGGCTTCAGCCCCATCTTCAATCCCAACTCTAATGCACCGTTTTGTGAAAGGAGCTCTTCCTTTACGGTATCCCGACTAAACATTGCCTTTGGTTCCTGCCACAAAAAAGCAGTTCGAGGTTTCGGGCATTTCCATTTTATACTCCCCCTCTGCGGAAAAAGTTCTCCGGAAAGCAGCTGAAACAAAGTGCTTTTCCCTGCACCGTTTCCTCCGAGAAGAGCATGAATTGTCCCACTATGCAGCAAAAAATGAACCCCGCGCAGCACAAACGGCAATTCTTTTCGATAACGAAACCAGATATCCTTACAGGAAAAAATCGAATTTGTTTTTGAATAAGTCGGCAGTTTAATTTCTCCTTCCGGAAAATTCTGCAAAAGCACTCTGCCCTCCCGCACAGTCAACGGTATTTTCTCATCTAAAGCACCATTTTGAGAGGCTATTCTGGAAGCCGCCGGCATTGCCTCCCAAAACGGATGAGAGGGATTTGCCATAATATTTCGTACAAATTCTTTTGGTGGCAGGGGCATATGAAGTGCTCCCTCTTCCATCAAACAAACCTGATCACAAATTGGCAGTAAGTCCTCCATACGATGCTCGCTGACCATCACTGCAATTCCCATTTCGCGGTTGACTCTTAAAAGCAGCTCCAGAAAATGTTTCGCTGCAACCGGATCAAGCTGAGCTGTCGGTTCATCTAGCAAAAGCAGCTTTGGACGCATCGCAAGAATTGCGGCCAAATTTAAAAGCTGTTTTTCCCCGCCGCTGATCTCATTGACCGATTTTTGAATCAGATGGTCAATGCCCAAAAATAAAGCGGTTTCCGCCACTCGCTGCCGAATTTCAGCCGAGGGCAATCCTAAGTTCTCCAAGCCAAAAGATAATTCATGAGAAACCGTATCCGTCACGATTTGATTTTCCGGATCTTGAAAAACAAAGCCTATCTCAGAGGCAGTCTGATCGGTATCAAAATTTTTGGAAAGTTTAAAAGTCCGTTCTCCCTCTATTACTCCATGCGGCGTAATTTGAGGCTTTAAACTGCGCAAAAGCGTACTCTTTCCACAACCGGAAGCACCGCAGAGCAAAAAGAATTCGCCGCTCTTAATGGTCAGCGTCACATCTCGGACCGCTGGAGACAACTGCTTTGGATAATAAAATGAAAAATGAGAAAGTTTGACCAATTCATTCATAGGATCTTTTCCTTCTGTCCTGAATTTTTTTCTGCGCCCAAAAGAGCCGAACTTCTGAGATTTTCTCCCATAAAGCCGGAAGAATCAAAAAAACGAAGTAAAAAGCAACTAAAATAATGGACCAAATATCCACAGAAAAATGGAGTCCTGGAAAATACTGCATCACAGAATTCTTCCCAAAAATTGCAAAGGCAGAAAGAAAAGTAAAAATCAAAAAAACAATCAGCCAGAAAAAATCTTTTCCGGTAAACGAATACTCTTCTCCGCAAGTTCGCTCCACGGTTCCATAACCGCGCGCTTTCATCGAATCGGCCGTATCAAGACCGCATTCCATCGACCATTCGAGCAGGCAGGAAATATGGCGCATTCCATTTTTAATTTTATCCCCAAAGCGGTTGGACGTGGATTCCAAACTATGCCGCGCCTGACGGATACAGCGAATTCGTTCTTCTGTTTCGGGAAAAAGCCTCAGTGTCATACATAAAAGGAGTGCAAGATTTGGAAATCTTCGTCCAAAAAGATACAAGAATTTCTGCGTCGTCAAAAGGACATTCATGCAGCGAAACCACATTAGAACCGTTAAAAGCATAACCCCACTGCAAAGTCCATAAAGGAACGATTCCAGCGTGATTGCAGAATCAAAGAAACGACACAGAATCGTTTTTCCGCGATGATTAAAAAGCACATTAAAAGCAGCAAAAGCAAAAGCCACCGGAAGGCCCTCTATAAAAATGTGCAAAGCCCTTTTTACACCAAAATAAAAAGAATATGACAGCAGTGCTGCCACCAGGCTAGTTCCAAGGTAAAGCGGATTTAGACTGCACATTGCAAAGACAGTCGTTATTAGAGAATAAAAGAAAAGCAAACCGGGATACAGTGTAGAAAAAATGGGTTCTTCTTTCATTTTTCTTTTACCTCCGGTCCAATCCCATATTTTTCCCGAATCCGATATAATTTTTTGCCCCATGGCTTTTCCAAAAGCAAAAGGAACAACACAGTAGATATCCCGTGAACTACATCCATCCACGCGCTGGAAGCAAAAGCTGCTAAAAAAGCGGCAAGATTCAGAGGGCGGATAAATCCAAGGACATACCACAAATCCATAAACCATCCAAAAAGAATTCCGCTGATAAATCCAAAAAGAAGCAAAAAAAAGCGTTTTCGAAAAAGGCCTGCTCGGTAAAGCAGGCCTCCCAAAAAGCCAATCATCCCCCACGCATACATTTGCCATGGAGTCCATGGTCCCTGCCCTAAAAGCAGATTACTCGAAAGTGCCGTCAAAGCACCAGTTAAAAATCCGGCATCTTGGCCGAACGCAATCGCCGTGATCAGAATAATTGCACTTGCAGGCTGAAAACTTGGAATCGCCGAAAAAAGGGTTCTTCCCAAAGCCGCAATTACACTCATCACTGCAATCGGAACCAAATCTCTCGGACGCGGTTTCTTATTTTCAAACGATAAAAGAAAAGGCGTCAGCGCCAACCCCACGCACAAAAGACTGAGCGCAGCAGCAGCTTCCGCCTCTAAAAACGCCGAACCCACTAACGCTATTGGCAGCAAAATAACGGCCGCTGCCTCAAAAATACGTAAAAGGGAAGCTCGTTTCATGTTTTAAATTCAATCCTTTTTAGCCAATTCCATATCCTACATCTTTCCCCATGTTACAGGTATAAATAAAGAGCACAGAATCACCGTTATTGAGAGCGTAACTGCCGCAGCCCACATTGGGAGCATGACCGTTAACTGCATAAAGCCATCCACTCATGGAACCGCAGTCTTTCTCATATAGATTACCAATCCCCGCAACATAGCCTCCCGAAACATCCGCAGAAATGCCGGAAGCCCTCAGTGCATCCAGAGCCGTAGCACCGGGACTTAATGTCACAGAGGAAGAAAAGGCCGGCCCACTTTTTCCTTTTGCTGCAGCGGTAGAGGAATCAATGGTAAAAGAAACTATAATCTGCTGTGCTGGAACATCATGATTTTCCTGCGTCTGTGTCTTACTGGCACCAGACTCATTATTTCCGACTTTTGCTGCTCCTCCGTTTGGAGAAATTGCCTGCCCCTTTTCTTTTTGTTCAGGCACCATACTCTCATTCTTCTGAGTCTCCCCAGAAGAAACCGGTACCTCATCGGAAGAAGGTTCTTCTGATACCACTCCCGGCATCAATTCCGATGGAATAGATCCCTGCTGCAGTTCTTCCGAAGAAACCTGTGAAGATGTCACATCAGAAGAGACTTGAGACGCCGCTATTTTCTCCTTAGAACAGCCTGAAAAAAGAAGGATGCTTAAAAAACAAACAATAAAAACGCCAAAACGACTTTTCAAACTTTTACTCCTCTTTTCGGTTTTTCCAATGAACTAAATAAATCACGATTCCAACAATCGCAAGAATTCCAACTGCAAAAGTGACATAAGCCCACACCGGGATCTGAAATGTAGCAGAATTGCCCGTTCCCTGAGAAAGCTGATTGGAACCGTTCCCTGCTTTCAAATCAGTGGCTGCAGTCCCCAGTTTTGCTGTTGTAAAAAGATATTCCCCACCATATTCCGTAGTAAACATCACACACTTATTATCAACGACCGCCTGCTGTAAGAACTGTGGATCCTTACCATCAGTCAAGCGATAAACATAAATGGTGGTCTCATTCTGCATAGACTCCGGAAGACGATAAACCACCGTCGTTTTAGCCGGAAGCTTTCCACTATCTGCAAAACGGATAATCAAATGGTTGCCCATATTATCCGGAAGCTTTGCTTTTGTTTCCTCATCCGAAAGAACCGTAATACCAAGCCGCAGTCCTTTTGTTGGATCAAGCACATCCTGCCCCAAAAAGCTGACCGCATAATTGCCTGCATCTACTGAAAGGCGCAGATTCGGATACTTTTTCAGTTCTGAAAAGGTCTGAGAAGAAAGCTCTCCGTCTTTTTTGGCAATAGAAAGTAATGTCTGCCCATTTTGTCCTGCTTCACGAACTTTCTGTGCAATCGAATCCGTTAGATTATTCTCATCATCATTCTCTCCACTTTGACCATTAAGTGCTTGCCAAATTGCTCCAAGCGGCGTTTGTTCTGTAGTTTCCTCACTAGAAGTAGTTTCGGTCTCAGAGCCATTCTGATCACTGCTGACATCCTGGTTTCCATTCTCCAAACCCTGCGAAGAACTTTCCCCATTTGGTTCTGAGGAAGTTAAATTGGAAGAAGCAGAGGAAGAAGATGATTCTGGAGCTGGTGGCTGTGGATTTTCATTTTTCGCAATTGCAAACAGTACTCCCGAATCATTTCCATAATAAAGAGTGCCGTTATTGTCAGCTGCAACCATGCTCATACAATAATTTTGCTGAGAATCCGCTGGTTGATACAAAGTCGAAAATGTAAAAGAATTCCCGTTTAACCGTGCCAAATATAATGCACCGGGATTGTTATTCTGTGTCAAATAAACACACATCTCATTGGAAACAGCATCCGGCGCTACCAACATTCCGTAGCAGGCACCATCTTCCAATGTCTGTGAAGCGGTCTCTGATAAATCATCAACATCAAACGCTTTTAAATAACCAGCTTGTCCATATGTACCGCCTGCTACAAAAACTTTTCCACCAACCACAATCGGACTCGTTTTTGCACTGGCTGGCAACGATACAGAGTCTGAAATCTGGGGATTTTTCCCTGGCATTATTTTATAAAGCACACCGTCATCTGTAGCTGCCCAAAGAAATCCCTGCGCAGAAACCAGTGAAGTACGAACTTTTCCAATTTGACAAGTAGACTGATCGCTTCCCGTTTTTGCATCAGCAGAAACAAGGACTCCATCGTCCCCACAAAAATAAATACGATCCTCTATTTTTACTGCACCGGCTCCATAATAGCTGCCGGTTCCGTATGTCCATTTTGGTGAAATCGTTTCCGTTCCCTTTGTGCTGTCCGTATCTTCTGCCGAATATGCTGCAAAAGTGCCAGTGCTCGAAGCATCGGTCAACCCCACATAAAACATATCGTCTGCCTCATCATAGTAAACTGGAGACAGCCCCTGGTATTTTGGATTACCGGAACCATCCGTCATCAGTTCCGTGATAAAAAGAGGTTCCAAGGTAGAAGCATTCAAAGCTTCAATCTGCCCATTCCCCAAAGGAACAAACAGTTTCCCATTGCCGTAAGTGGGATAAGAATAATATCCCAGAGAAGAAGCCAGGCCTTGTGATTTCTCAATCGCCCCGGTAGAAGCATTCAAGATTTGAACTTCATCGTCCCGTGCTACATAAATCTGACCATTGATTAAAAGCGGAGAACCTGCATAACCACCCCACGAATTTGGATTCTTGCATTGACTTTTCCAAAGCAACTTTCCATCAATAGGAGTGGAAGCTAAAGTTGTAGCATTATTCTGTGCATTCCCGAGATGCTGCGGCCATTGGGAAGAAAGGACTACTGGTGTTTCGCCTGACAAACTAGAACTATTGGAAAAAACCGACGAAGATGAAATCTGTGAAAACTCCTCAGAAGAGCTCTGGGAAGAAGACGATAAAGATGAACTTTGGGAAGACTCCTCAGAAGGACTTTGGGAAGAAGACGATAAAGATGAACTTTGGGAAGACTCCTCAGAAGAACTCTGGGAAGAAGACGATAAAGATGAACTTTGGGAAGACTCCTCAGAAGAACTCTGGGAAGAAGACGATAAAGATGAACTTTCCGGCTGACTTTGAGTAACGGTTACTTTACAGCTTGGATTGCTGATATTATAGGCATAGTTTCCCTTACTATCATACCATAGAGTACTTTGTCTCTCTGCACTGACAAAATAGGTACCGGCTTTATGAAAAGTTATGGAATCTTTTCCGTCTGCTTCTGTTTTAGCAGAAGAAAGGGTATAATCACTGCTGGAAAGTGTCTGTCCATTCTGATCATAAAGAAGGAGACTTGCTCCATCAATAGCGGCTGCCGTACTTTGAGCCGACATATTTCCTTTTCCAAGTAAGGTAAGAGTCAGCGGCTGATCAATCGTGGCTGCAGCTTCCGTCTCATTAAAATAAGCATAATTGCTTGGTTCAAAAGAGGAATACCAGCTGGCATAGAATACAACGGTATCCCCATCTTTGATTGGACAAGATGCAGCCGTATAGCCTATCCCTTTGCTATCAGAAGGGCATGCGTCCTGATTGACAGCATACATCCAATAAACATCAGTAGGCCAGTTATCCTTATCATTACAAAAATCATTCAGAAATCCGCCTGCCGTTACATCAATAAGAGCAGACATTGCATCCTTATCCGCACCATATTCGTCTTTGCAGTATTGCGCAAGCACATGCAGCGGCGTATCATAACCGGGGTCCTGACTAATGTTAAGGCCATAGTCACTAAAGGATTGATAAGTTGCAGGCAACGTCACCTTAACCGGCTGCACTTCTGTGTTTCCATAGCCTTCTACCCTCAGAGTTACCGTAATCCCTGTTGTTGCTACTGGCTCTTGAGCTACCGCAGGCTGTACGACAAATACAAACATAAAGGCAATCGCACAGAATAGGCTGGCAATCCGTTTTTTCATTTTGATTCTCTTCCCCTTTTGTTGTTCTTAAAAAATAAAAAAGCAGCCTTTTACGGCCGCAAATAAAAGGATAAAAACCCTCCGATCATTTTTAGCTGGAAGGATCTTTTCTTTTTCTTTTATGCAACCAATTTCCTCACCGAATAATTTGCTTTTTATTTTTAACCAAAAAGATATCCTGACTTTGGGGCCAAATGCCTACTAATCCGGTCTTCCCGCTTTTGGCAGTGACTGTTTTTGAATTTTCGTTGCCCTTTTACAGTAGAGTGAGCTGTTGCGGATTTTAACCGCATTCCCTCTTTGGTCTCTTTGTATTTTATCTTATCAATTAGATTCTGTCAATCTTTCACCGAAAAAGCTTGTCTTCCATTTTATGATTTTTTGAGCGGCGGCGAGCTGTTTCTTCTTCATCGATACAAAGCGTTCCCTCTTGATCATCAATCCGCAAAACGCTCCCCTCCACTGCTCCTTTTGGTAGTTCTGCCGATTCCAATGCAAAAAAGCGCCCATCTTGATCTTCACAAATTGCCAGTGTTCCCTCAAAGCGGTCAATGCTTACGATTCTCATAATGGTGATGTCCTCTCTTTCCATTTGTTTTTTTGGTCTGAGATTGGTATTTAAAAAAGCTGCGGGACCCATTCTCGTCGTTTTGCCGATTGTTTTCTGCTTTTTTCATCGCTTGCTCACGCCGCATTTCAGGCGTCGGATGAACAAGGAACTGTGAGCCGTCTCCAATTAAATCCGGACGTCCCGCCGCTTTCAGCGCTGCAATTACCTCTCGCTGCAAATGCGGTTCAAAATACTGAAGCAAGGCTCTCTGCATAGCTTTTTCCTTCGGATTTTTTGTCACATAGACCGGTTTCATCGTCCATGGATTGAGGCCCGTATAATACATGCAAGTTGCAATCGTTCCAGGCGTCGGATAAAAATCCTGCACCTGTTCCGGACGCAAATGCTGCTTTTTAAGAAACAATGCCAGCTCTACAGCATCTTTTAAAGTGCTTCCGGGGTGCGAACTCATCATATATGGAACCAGATATTGTTCTTTTCCATATTCCCGGCACAATGAAAAATATTTCTTCTGAAAGCGCAGAAAAGACTCAATGTGAGGCTTTCCCATGGCATCCAGCACTTCTGGCACACAGTGTTCCGGCGCTACCTTGAGCTGTCCGCTGACATGATATTTCACAAGCTCCCGAAAGAAGGAATCATCCGGATCTGCCATCAAATAATCGAATCGGATTCCGGAACGAATAAACACCTTTTTTACTTTCGGCAAAGCTCGGATTTTTTGGAGAATGTCCAAATACTCACTATGATCGACCTGCAAAGCTGGGCATGGGGTTGGCGCCAGACATTTTTTAGGGCCTGGGCAAAGACCATTTTTCTCCTGTTTGAGGCACGAAGGATGACGAAAATTTGCAGTAGGCCCGCCGACATCATGAATATAGCCTTTAAAATTTGGCAGGGTTGTCAGAAGTTTTGCTTCTTTCAAAATACTCTCTTCACTGCGCGAAGTTACATATCTCCCCTGATGGAATGCAAGAGAGCAAAAATTACAGGCGCCAAAACAGCCGCGATTCTGCGTAATGGAAAACTCCACTTCCTGAATGGCCGGGACTCCGCCTTCCTTTTCGTACATCGGGTGATAAGTGCGCATATAAGGCAGTTCATAGACCGCATCGAGTTCCTTTTGAGAAAGCGGTAATGCAGGAGGATTCTGCACCAAAAGCAGGCTGCCGTGCTTTTGCAGGACTCTTTTTCCACGAAAAGCATCCTGCTCATCCTGCTGTTTTCGGCAGGAAACCGCATATTCCTTTTTCGATTTCTGTACCTGTTCAAAACTGGGGCAGTCGACTGCCGGTCCGGGTTCATATTCCTTCGAGGGAATCAGATAACAAGTTCCCCGAACATCTCGAATCTCCGAAGCTTTCTGTCCATTTTGAAGTCTCTGCGCAACTTCTTTTACCGGGCGTTCTCCCATCCCAAAGATCAGGAGGTCCGCTCCGCTTTCCACAAGAATACTGGGATGAATCGAATCATCCCAATAATCATAGTGAGCAAATCTTCTCAGAGAAGCTTCCAACCCACCCAGAATAATGGGCACATCAGGATATGCTTTTCGAATACAATGGCTATAAACCGTAACAGCGCGGTCGGGTCTTTTTCCGGTTTGATTTCCCGGAGAATAAGCATCCATGCGCCGTGGACGTTTCGCCACCGTATAATGTGCCACCATACTATCCAGATTTCCGGCATTTACGAGAAATCCTAATTTGGGACATCCAAAGCGCTGAAAATCCCGCAGGCTGTGCCAATCCGGCTGCGCAAGGATCGCCACCCGATAGCCACAGCTTTCCAACACTCTGGAAATAATCGCTGTTCCGAAAGTCGGATGATCTACATAGGCATCTCCGGTCACCAAAACAAAATCCGGAGCATCCCATGAAAGTGCTTTTATCTCTTCTTTTGTAACGGGTAAAAACGGCATAAAACACCTCTGAAAAAACTAAAAATGCAAAGAAGTATAAGCTGTGTTTCTTTTATAACTTTTCTTTAGAGGAAGCTTCTTCCGGATTTTGTTCCGGAGCGTCCCCCTTCTGCATACTGCGTTCCAACCACTGCTGATAAGTAATCAGCACCTTACGCGGTTTAGAGCCCTCATGCGGGCCAACAACCCCCATCTGTTCCATATTGTCAATCAAGCGTCCCGCTCTTGCATAGCCGAGCCGCAGGCGCCGCTGTAAAAGGCTAGTACTGGCTTGTCCTGCCTCTACAACACATTTGATTGCATCTTCCATCATAGGATCCTGATCACTATGCGATTCCGTTGTAGAATTATTGCCTTTTTCAGCAACAGCATTTTTTTCGATTTCATCGGCGATTTTTTGGTCATATTCGCCTTCGCCGCTCTTTTTAATGTATTCTACAATACTCTCGATTTCACTGTCACTGACAAATGCGCCCTGCACTCGAATCGGCTTTTGTGTGCCAACGGGAGAAAAGAGCATATCGCCGTTTCCCAAAAGCTTCTCAGCACCGCCGATATCAATAATCGTACGGGAATCCACCTGACTGGAAACGGAGAGTGCAATTCTACTCGGAATATTTGCTTTGATTAAACCGGTAACCACATCTACACTCGGACGCTGTGTTGCAATCACCAGATGCATTCCAGCAGCACGCGCCATCTGCGCCAAACGGCAGATACTGTCTTCCACTTCATTTGGAGCAGCCATCATTAAATCCGCCAACTCCTCGATAAAGATGACGATTTGAGGCATGTGTTCCATCGGAAGGCCATCTTCCGTCTGATAATTGCAGGATTTTGCAAGTGCATTATAGGCTTTTAAGTCACGCACATTATATTCGGCAAAAATCTTATAGCGCTTGAGCATTTCCGTTACCGCCCAACCCAAAGCACCTGCCGCTTTACGGGGATCGGTCACGACCGGGACAAGCAGCTGCGGGATTCCATTATAAATAGAAAGTTCCACAACTTTTGGGTCGATCATTAAAAAGCGGACTTCTTCCGGCGTGGATTTATAAAGCAGACTGATAATAAAAGAATTGAGGCAAACTGATTTACCGGATCCAGTGGTGCCGGCAATCAGAAGATGCGGCATCTTTGCAAGATCCGTCACAGTAACTTCACCTGCAATATTTCTTCCCAGACAGACTGTCAAAAAGCTCTTTGCCGAAACAAAAGCATTTGACTCGACCAGATCGCGCATCCGCACAATCGACTTCTGCTTATTTGGCACCTCAATTCCAACAGCAGCTTTCCCAGGAATCGGTGCTTCAATACGAACACCTGAAGCTGCCAGATTCATCGCAATATCATCCGCAAGATTTGTAATTTTACTGATCTTAACTCCGGCTGCCGGCTGCAGTTCATATCGAGTAACACAAGGGCCTCTGCTGATATCCACAATTTTTGCCGAAACGCCGAAGCTTTTGAGAACAGAAATCAGTTTCTGCCCATTCTGTTGAAGTTCATTTGTCACATTCTGCTGATCAGGCTCTTTTGTTACATTCAGCATAGAAATCGGAGGAACATGATACCCTTCCGAATCTTCTGTTGGATGAACAGAAATATCCATCGGCGCAGTGGTCCCATTGACTGCAGTTTCCAACGCCTTTTGCTCCTGATCGAGCTTTCGCTTACGTTTTATAAAATTCTGTGCTGCTTCTGCACTGCCATCTGCATGAGCCGGTGTTTCCAGCATCATTTGTACTGGGATTCCCTCAGATCCCGTTTTTGAATCCGGAATCTCAGGTTTTTTATCTTGTCCAAAAACAGAAGTACTGACTGCTTCTTTGAGCCGCTCCAATTTATCATTTTTAGAGGCTTCTGGAACCTCAGAAGGCTTCACTGCCTTGGAGCGAACGGGATGCTGCGGCATTCCATCATCCAGCGGCACATCAATATCAGTACTGCGGACAATCTCTCCCTGCCGATTTTCCCGAGCCGTATTGACTGCTTCCGCAGCTTTCTCCACCGGCTTTGTAAGGGTCCGAATGAATTTAATCAATGTGGTGCCTGTAAGCAGCATCAATCCCACAAAAATAGCCAGAACAAAGAAAATACGCGCACCGATATAATCAAGCGCTGCACAGACAGGAATTCCCAGAAGGCCACTAAATAAGCCTGCACCCTGCCCATCAACTCCCATATGGTAAAGTGTTGTCAGCTGACTGCCAAATTCTTTTACAGTAGCAGCCCCGCTGTGACTGCCAAAAGAATAGACTGCCGAACAAAACAGAGTGATAATAATGACTATCAGCCACACTCTGCCGCTTAAACGGACATCTTCCCGATCCATGGAAGTTACGATTGCAATATAAAGAAACAATGCAGGCCAAAGAATCGCGCAGTTCCCAAAAAGTCCGCCGAGAGCATTATGAATCCAGTTCCAGAAAAAGGCACCGGGCAAAATAATCATGCAGCCCAGCAAAACTGCAATCGAAAACAAGACCACTGCAGCCGCTTGTTTATTGCGGCGCCGTACCGGTTCTGAAGCCGGTGCAGACCGTTTTGTCCTCCCTTTAGAAACAGGTTTTCTGCTCCTCGGTGCAGAGGATCTTTTAGTGCCGGAAGTTGCCGACCTTTTTGTTGTTTTCTTCTGAGACACTTTTGAAGCTCCTTTTTTATGTAACGGATAACGAAAAATATTTTAAAGCGGCATATGAGAAAAGAGATTGAATCCAGTCACATGCTCAATAATTCCAATAATAATCGTTAAGACACCGAGGATCCCGGTATAAACGACAAAAATGGCTAACTTGTTGGAAGAAACAATCCACTTGAGCAATTTAATCGCAAGAAATCCGACGATCATTGCCGAAAGTAATCCACA
Source organism: Ruminococcaceae bacterium BL-4 (assembly GCA_902809935.1). Classification (NCBI taxonomy): domain Bacteria; kingdom Bacillati; phylum Bacillota; class Clostridia; order Eubacteriales; family Oscillospiraceae; species Ruminococcaceae bacterium BL-4. The sequence goes on from LR778134.1 coordinate 2,314,216, forward strand.
AATTACCACACCAAATCCAATACCGCCTGTTCCCTGAGCAACTGCATCTTTTGTCTCTAAAACAACCGCTGCTAAAATAGCGGGAATTCCCATAACGAATGAGTAATCCAAAGCAGACTGTTTATTAATACCGCGCATGAGGCCAACGCTCAGCGTCGTCCCAGAACGGGAAAGGCCAGGAAACACTGCTGCAAATACCTGACCTACGCCAACACAGAGCGCATCTACGGGATTATACTGTCTGCGTCCCCCGGGGAGCGTTCTTCCATCTCTCATCATCGGACGAACCTTTCGATTCATCTGTATTCCAAAGTACAGAAGTACGCTGGTACCAAGGAAGGAAAATCCTTCAACCAAAATATCGCTGTCTCCGGATAATATATCCGCATAATCTTTAATAGAATGACCCGTTCCAGGAACCGGCAGGAACAAGAGGAATAACGGCAAAAGACCAATGATCAACATCATCAGCAAACGGCGGTCAGGGCTCATCTGTCTCCAACGAAACTCTCTATGTACCAGATCCTGCACCACTCTGACCAATTCCCGCAAAAGTCGAAGAATCAAATTTCGATAAACAAATATCACTGCAATCAATGTGCCTAAATGCAGCATAACATCGAAGAAAAGCCCCGGCATTGAAAGGCCCATCATATGTTGTGCCAAAGAAAGATGCCCGCTGCTGGAAACCGGCAAAAACTCTGTTGCACCTTGAACAATTCCTAAAATAATTGCCTGCAGAATACTCATAAGTTACCTCCACTTATGTAAGGCGTAAAAACGCCTCATTTTATTTTTTTTCTTTATTTCTTGGTCTAACTGTTTTCTTTCGTCTTTTGTCGATCATTCCATAAAGGCAGTCCAATGCGTCCGATAAGTTTCCAAGAGAATCAATCAGTCCCTCTCGCACCGCATCGGGGCCGTCTAAAATAGTCCCTACGTCCATAACCAGTTCTTCTGTGTTCATAGAGAGTTCCATAAAACGCTTTTCAGTAATTTTGCTGTTTTCCACCACAAAATGTGTAATTCTCTCCTGCATACGCTGAAAATATTCCAATGTCTGCGGTACTCCGAGCAATGTGCCATTCATCCGAACCGGATGAATGGTCATGGTAGCGCTTGGTGCAATAAAGCTATGCTTTGCAGCGACTGCTAAAGGAACCCCGATTGAATGTCCCCCACCAAGTACCAAACTGACTGTTGGCTTTTTCATTCCAGAAACCAATTCAGCTAGTGCAAGCCCGGCCTCCACATCTCCGCCAACCGTATTGAGAATAATGAGCAGTCCATCTATATCCGGTGCTTCCTCGATTGCGACCAACTGCGGAATCACATGCTCGTATTTTGTGGTTTTATTTTGACTTCCTAAGATAAAATGTCCTTCAATCTGACCAATAATGGTCAGGCAATGAATTCGATGCCCCGGTTTTCCCGCCGTAACACTTCCGCTTTCGCTGATTTCGTCCCGACGCTCTTCATCTTCTTCTTTTTCTGGAGAATCCGTATCCATTAACGCATAAGGCCGTTTATTTTTCAAGACAGACTCGCCTCCCAGCTAAATAGTCTGCCCTAAAAAAACCGACCCATTCAAAAAACAAATCATCTTATAGGAATCGCTTTATTATAACATTCCCTCCCGCTCTGTGCAAGAGAAGGAAAAGAGTTTCCTTTTTTCATTATTTTCTCGGTGTTAATTGATTGACAACTGCATAAATTTATTAGATAATATTTATTAGATAATTATTATAATAAAAGTAAAGAAATCTATTCTGTCGAAACACCAAAAGGTGAATATTGCAGAAGATTTCTTTGCAGAAAGGATCATTCTTCATCATCTTATTTTTGATGACCGGATAATCAGAAAAGCTCAATTTGAATCATGATTTTCCGATCTTCCCAGCAGCACGAAAAGATCACTAAAAAATAAAAATTTTTGCAGCGCGAATATTCGTCCCTGCCAAAAGGGAAAAACATTTTAGATGCTTTTTTTAATTTTGCCGTTTAGTTTTTCATCTTTGTGATTTTGATTTTTTAAACGATAATTATTCCCTAAAATAGAAATTCTCATAGTTGGGCAAAATGACAAGTAGTGTTCCTCCAAAAAAGCATTCCGTGTTTTCTTTTTGCGGCAAAAGGTGTTAAAAATTAGGGAGATAAATTTTCAAAGGCTCATGAAACCCAGGGTCGAAAATCACTCCAAAGAATGATACTATTCAGCGCTCTTTTCATAAATTAAAAAGGAGAATAAAATAATCCCAATTTCACTCTTATCATCTTTTGGAGTCAAAACTTTAAAAAAGGTGTTTCTAAGAATTGGAAGAAAATATTGACCGGAGATTTTCTTTTACATGAAACATTGTTCAAAAAGTACAGAGTTATGCAGAAAAATTCTCCGAAAAAATGCAAGAATGTTCAGCAACGATTGTTGCAAGGAGGAAATAAAGCTCATGTCGAAACGTGAAAATGTATCAATGTCGGTGATCCGGCGCCTGCCGCGCTATTACCGTTTTCTGCGCCAACTGCAGAAAGAGGGCGCTACCCGGATTTCTTCGACGGAATTATCAAAACGTCTGGGACTTACTGCCAGTCAGATTCGTCAGGATCTTAACTGCTTCGGTGGATTTGGCCAACAGGGTTATGGATATATGGTAGATCAGCTTTGCTCTGAAATTCGCCAGATTTTAGGTCTTGACCACTGCTATAAAGCAGTCCTCTTTGGTGCTGGGAATCTTGGCAGAGCCATCGCCAGTCATATGTCTTTTGAGGCGATGGGATTTCAGCTGATCGGGATTTTTGACAATGATCCTCTGAAAACTGGAAAAATTGCCGACGGCCTTCCCATTCGCATGACGGAAACTTTTGAAAGTTTTTATCAAAAAGAACACCCCGATGTAGCCGTACTCTGTATTCCCCGTGGTTCTGCCCAGAAAAACGTCGACTATCTTTACAAAGTTGGAATCCGCAATTTTTGGAACTTCAGCCATTACGATATTGCAATGCGCTATCCAGATGTTGTGGTAGAAAATGTCCATTTAAACGACAGTCTCATGACCCTTTGCTATCGAATGTCCAACTAAGCCTATCTGATTTTTCATTAAAAAGGAGGAATCTCTATGTATTGGATTATTATTGGTGTTATCATTCTGATCCTGATTTTTTGGTTCGCAGGAACATATAACCGCCTCGTAAAATTAAATGTCCGAGTAGACAATGGCTGGAGTCAGGTCGATGTTCAACTAAAAAAGCGCTTTGACCTGATCCCAAATTTGGTAGAAACCGTAAAAGGCTATGCCACTCACGAAAAAGGAACTTTGGAAGAAGTTGTAAAATGGCGTGCCGCTGCCGGCAGTGCCAAAAACCCGCAGGAACTGATGGATGCAAATAATCAGCTTTCTCATGCGATTGTTAATTTGTTTGCTACGGCAGAACAATATCCGGATCTCAAAGCAAATCAAAACTTTCTTTCTCTTCAAAAACAGCTCGAGGATATTGAAAGCAAGATTGCTATTTCCCGTCAATTTTATAATGATACTGTCATGCGCTATAATGAATTCACCATACAATTCCCCAGCAATTTGATTGCTTCTATCTTCCATTTCCATGCACGGCCGTATTACGAAGTTTCAGACGAAGAGCGCGAAGCACCGCAGGTGAAATTTTAATATGAAAATGAAAAGAAAATTTTCAAAAATTTCTCTTATGAGTTTTTTACTTTTTAGTTTAGTTTGCTCTGTGTTTTGGGGCAGCACTATTTCCGCTTCTGCAAGCAGCAGTGGCAGCCAAACCGTTACGCAGATGACGATTAATGCACAGGCACAATCAAATGGAGACCTTCTGGTCTCAGAAACATGGGCTCTCCATGTAACAGAGCGCAGCAAAGCGTACTCTAATTTTTACCGGACATTCGATATGACCGGCAGCAATGGCATTTCTGCTGATTCGATTACGCTAAACAGTGTATTTGATGAAGATAGCGGAATCGAATACAAAAACATTGGTGACATTAATCCTGAAAATGTAACAGGGCCGCAAAACTCCTGCTATCTGCACAAATCCGGGAATGAGATTGAAATCGGTTGGTTCGCTCCAAAATTCATTTCTGGTAACCGTACCTTCACATTTTCTTATACGATTCACAATGTCATGAACGTTTATCAGGATGTTGGAGAAATTTTTGACACGTTTGTACCGGATAAGTTTTCGTTTCCAATCACTAAACTGACCGGAACCATTCGGCTTCCTCAGGCAGTTTCTGATCCAAATACCCAGGTCCGCGCATGGCTTCACAGCACTGCCTCCGGTTCTTGGAAAGTCCTTCCGGACGGCACCGGAATCACATTTTCTCTGGAAAATATTCCAAAAGAAACGATGGTCGCCGTACGAATGCTTGCATCTGCAGCCCTGTTTTCAGAATCGCCAAAACAAATAAATGAGGCAAAAGGATCTGAAATTGCAGCAGAGGAACAAGCTTTAGTTGACAAAGCAATTGCCCATCAAGAGACGCAAAAGCGGCTCGGATATATTGACGCGATTGGTGGTATTTTGTTTTTAGTACTGGCAATCTTTTTGACGATTTATATTCGTAAAAAATACTTTAAGCCTTATCAACTCAATTCTCCGGAATATTACCGAGAGATTCCAAAAGAAGCTTCTCCTGGTGGAATTGCCAAGCTGTTCTACTATTATGACGGTGGTGTAGATCTGACACAGGAGCAAAAAGGCAGAGTTTACAGTGCTACTCTCCTGAGTCTTGCACGTAAAGGTTATGTTAACCTTATTCCGGATCAAAACGAGAAGGAATTTCGTATTTCAATTACGGACGATAAAGCTCACGAAGACCTAACCCAAAGCGAAGCTATTTTTCAACAATTATTTAGCAATGTGGCAGAGCATTATAATGGTTCTTTTTCCATGAGGGACTTTAAACAGTATGCTAAAAAGCAATATGTCTCTGTTGATTCTTTGATTTCTAGATTTTGGGTAACAGCAGAGCGCGAACACACTGAAGCTGGTTGGTATGAGAAACGGCCAAAAGCGGTCAAAGCTTTTATAGCGGTCGCCTCTATGGTTGCTGTCTTGGGCATTGTTTTCTTTGTAGCTCTTTTGGCTATTGCCAATTTGACGATGATCTATCTCCCGCTGGGCATGCTGATTGGCGGAATCATTCTCGCTGTCAGTTGCTCCTCTAAAAAGCCGAGGCTTACCAAAACAGGCCAAACAGAATGGGATCAATGGCATGGACTTAAAAAATACATGCTTGATTTTTCGAATCTCAAGGAATATGAAGTTCCGCAGTTGGCACTTTGGGAAGAATATCTTGTTTATGCCACTATGATGGGAATTTCTAAAAAAGTGGCAAAACAACTCAAAATGGTTTATCCTCAGCTCAATACGGTTGATTATCAAAGTGGATATTGGATGTACACCTATTTCTGGTATGGAAATTTCTATCATTACAATTACGATTTTGGAGAACAGTTCTCCAGTTCGATGAATCAAATCACACAGGCTGCAACCCGTCTTGCACATCCCCCTATCAGTTCTTCTACCGGCTCTGGTTTTGGCGGCGGAAGTTCCTTTGGTGGTTTTGGCGGCGGCGGTTTTGGCGGCGGTGGCGGCGGCTGCCGATAATTATTCATTCGTAAAAACAACAATGGGCAGGAATTCTAATTCTTTAGGATTCCTGCCCATTTGATATTTTTCTAATAAAAAACTTTCATTGATTTTAAAAAAGCCGCCTGAAAGGTTTCAGTCTTTCAGACGGTCTTTTTATTTTATTTTTTAGCAGCCCTATGATGTTCTTTTGCTGCTTTAATCAAGCCTTGGAATAACGGATGCGGACGATTTGGACGAGATTTAAACTCAGGGTGGAACTGCGCTCCAATATAATAAGGATGCTGATCTCTAGGCAACTCCATCATTTCTACGATATGATTGTCAGGGCTTCTTCCACAAAGAATCATGCCATGCTTTTCCATATCTTCACGATAGTCATTGTTGACCTCATAACGATGACGATGGCGTTCAGAAATTAAAGACTGTCCGTCATAAAGCTCACTTGCCATCGTACCCGGCAAAAGCTTACAGGGATATTTTCCGAGGCGCATGGTTCCGCCAAGCTGAACAACATCTTTCTGTTCCGGCATCAGGTCAATAACATGATTGGTGCTCTGCGGATCGAATTCGGCAGAATTGGCATCAGAAAGCCCCATGACATGGCGTGCGTACTCGATGATTGCCAACTGCATTCCAAGGCAGATTCCGAGGAACGGCACTTTATTCTCACGCGCATATTGAATTGCAATAATCATACCCTCAATTCCGCGCTGTCCGAAGCCACCGGGAATTAAAAGTCCATCCATACTCTTTAATACCTGTGCAACGTTCTCCTCTGTAATGGTCTCAGAATCGATCCAATTAATATTGACCTTTACTTTATTTCCGAAGCCGCCGTGTGCCAACGATTCGGCCACACTCAAATAAGCATCATGCAGTCCTACATATTTGCCTACCAGTGCAATATTAACACTCTCTTTAAGAGACGTCACCGTATCAACCATGGAAATCCAATCGGCCAGTTCCGGTCCATGAGTATCTAAGCTAAAGCGTTTGCAGACAATATCGTCCAGCTTTTCTTCATGGAGCGCCAGCGGCACCTGATAAAGGCTTGGAAGATCCAAATTCTCGATCACGCATTCTTTCTGCACATTGCAGAACAGAGCAATCTTATCTTTGACTTCCTGCTCAATTTTGCGGTCAGAACGCAGAACAATAATATCCGGCTGAATTCCGATCGACAGAAGCTCTTTTACACTGTGCTGGGTCGGTTTGGACTTATGCTCGTCCGAACAGGCAAGATATGGCACCAGCGTAACATGAATAAACAGGCAGTTCTGACGGCCTACTTCCGTTGCAAATTGACGAATTGCCTCCAAAAAAGGCTGACTTTCAATATCGCCAACCGTACCGCCGACTTCGATAATCGCAACATCTACATTTTCTTTGCCGGCTGAAATTCTCGCCTTAATTTCATTAGTGATATGCGGGATCACCTGAACTGTGCCGCCGCCGTAATCACCGTTTCGTTCATTCTGGATTACATTCCAATAAACCCGTCCGGAAGTCACATTGCTGTTCTGGCTCAGATTTTCATCGATAAAACGTTCATAATGTCCCAAATCCAAGTCAGTTTCAGCGCCGTCATCCGTTACAAAGACTTCTCCATGCTGAAAAGGATTCATCGTCCCGGGATCGACATTGAGATAAGGATCGAATTTCTGCATCGTAACCCGCAGACCTCGTGCCTTTAACAGGCGCCCTAAAGACGCCGCCGTGATGCCTTTTCCCAACCCGGACACCACACCGCCAGTGACAAAAATGAATTTTGCAGCCATGATTTCCCTCCATCTGAATCCATTGGTTTTTTAAAACAATTAAAGTTATTATATCTCCCAACCAATGCTCTTGTCAATGTAAAGGACTGACTTTTCGACAAAAATATCATTTTCTAATAATCGAAAGTTTATCCCTCATATTGTTCTACAGTGGCTTTTTGAATCACAACATCTGTCTTTGGCTTATTTGTGTTACTATCTACTTCTACCTGCGCAATTGCATCTACGACATCCATTCCCTCAAATACCTGTCCAAAAACAGTATGCCCACGTTTTGGGGTAAAAGCATTATAAGCGCCGTCCAAAAAAGGATTTCCGCCCTGTTTCTCATAAAGTTTTTTATAAGTGTCGGTTAAAGAATCCGTATTTAAAATGGTATACTTCTCTGTCGCTGCAATCTGCGGCCATTTAGATTGATCATACGTTTTCAGTTGGCTGTAAAGGTTCTCGTATTGGCTCCACATACTGGAATTTACAGGGCCTGCCTGATTGATGAAAAATTGGCTTCCGTTTGTATTGGCCCCACTATTGGCCATCGCTAGGCTGCCGCGCAAGTTAACAAGGTTTGCACTAAACTCATCTTCAAAAGTTCCGCCCCAGAGACTTTCCCCTCCGGTACCGTTTCCTTTTGGGTCTCCTCCCTGAATCATAAAGTCCTTCATGACACGGTGAAAAGTAAGTCCGTTATAATATCCTTTTTGAATTAGTCCTACAAAATTTTCAACCGTTTTTGGAGCTTCCCGAGGAAACAACCGAATTTTTATGGTTCCATAATTTGTTTGCAGAACCGCGATCTGCTCCTCTTTTTGAGGAAGCTGCAACTGATCTCCAAGCTGCAGACTGCTAGTTGACGAGTCCTGGCTTGCCATTGACTGCGTCTTTTCAGATGCTGCTTCTGAAGAAGGCTGTGAAGATACCTCAGAAGAATTTCCAGATGAAGAACCACAGCTGGTCATAGAAAAACCGATCATTAAAGATAAAAGAATTGGAATGGATTTAACAAGTCGCATGTAAGAACCTCCTGATCATTCATTTTCTAAAAAATCATTGTGAATACCCCCTTCTTTCTCCGCATATTTATGAAACGGCAGTAAAAAAGGAGGTAGTCAAAGAATGCTTGGATTTGAGCCGGAAGGACGGTTGATCAACTGCATCGAAAATCGTGCAGCACTCAACAGTCCGGCATCTCTTAAAGAAGCTATGAGGGAAGGAAAAATTCTGGAGGGACGCGCATTAGTCTGCACCTCTGATCACGATCTGATCGTCGATCTGGGATGTATGCGCGGCATTATTCCGCGGGAAGAGGGCGCCATAGGAATTCGCGAGGGCAAAATCCGTGATATTGCAATTTTATCCCGGGTAAACCGTCCTGTCTCTTTCATTGTAACCGATATTGAAGAAAACGAAAATGGACAGCGTGCAATTCTTTCCAGAAGAAAAGCACAAAACGTTTGCATGGAATCCTATCTCAGCAAGCTTAATCCTGGAGATATCATCGATACACGGGTTACTCATCTGGAACCTTTCGGCGCTTTTTTAGACGTCGGCTGCGGAATTTCCGCCCTAATGCCGATTGATTGTATCAGCATTTCCCGAATTAATCATCCTCGAGAACGTTTTAGCGTCGGAATGGATCTAAAAGCCGTCGTCAAAAGCATTGAAAACGGCCGCATCACGCTGACTGAAAAAGAACTGCTCGGAACATGGGAAGAAAATGCCGCTCGTTTTTCACCCGGTCAAACCGTTGCAGGTGTGATCCGCAGTGTAGAGCCTTATGGGATTTTTGTAGAACTAACCCCAAATTTAGCCGGACTTGCCGAAAGCCGTCCGAATATTCTGCCGGGACAGCAGGCAAGTGTTTACATCAAAAATATTCTTCCATCCCGCATGAAAGTAAAGCTTGTTATCATTGACGCTTTTGATCAGGAATGGGCGCCGAAACCACCAGAATACTTTTTCAGCGGCAGTCACATGGATCGATTTACCTACTCTCCATCCGATTGTCCGAAACAAATTGAAACAATTTTTTCGCCTGAACAAAATGATTTTTCTATTTCCAAGCCGGAAAACACACCGAATCCACCTTAAAATAATTGCTGGGCACTCCGTCTTCATCAGCGGGGCGCCCTTCTTTTATGATTCTTTTTTGAGCTTTTCCAATTCAGATTCAATTCCTCTTGAAAAAGCATCATTCTGTTTCTGCTTTTCCTCTTCATTCACATAGAGAAACGGCGGATAAAAAGCACTCTGCCGCTGATCCTGTAAAAACTTTACAGCGGCTTCCAGTCCGGCCTCGTGATGAAGAATTTGAGACAGCCGAACAGCAGCCTCTCCGCTATAAGGCATCAGTGCATAAGCCTGTTTCTGATGCATTAAAGCCGAAACATAGCAGGATCGCTGAGCTTCTGCTGTTGCCATTGCCATTAAAACTTCTCCGCGGCGCAAATCTGCTCTTCTCTTCCGGATTCCGTCCTGGATCAAAATTTCTTCATTTCCGGTGTCCCAATTAGAAGGTGTATTGAGAAATTCCTTTGCACAACGAATTACGCCATCTTCATACCCTTCCCCTAACATACTGTATGCCATTACGGAAAGATATTCCGAAAGGGAAGAATGAGAGGAAGAACACAGCTCTATAACCTTTTGATAAATCTCTTTCTGTGTACGAAATCCGGCAATCATCTGATCTGCCTTGCTATCCATTAATGGATTATGAGAAATATAAACTCCCGCACGTGCTAAAAGTGCTGCCGCAAAATTTTCGTTCTCTGTTATTTTTTGATGCAATTCCATGAAAAACACTCCTTTTCATGACAAATAAATAACTTTTTTAGCAAAGGCGAACGCCTTGTAAGGCCGTGCTCACAAACTGTGCACGGCGAATTTGGCATTGCTTAGCATCTAATTCTCTTCCAGCCTGCACCGTTAAAGTTGCAGGCTGCACCGCGATTTTTAAGGTATCAAGCTGTTCTGCAGTCAGGCCCCGAATTAAGCCTGCAAAAATCCCCACCCGTATCTTTGAGTAGCAATCAAAAAATACCTCTTGTGGCAAAATTCTTGCAGTCTGTAAAATGCTCAGACTGCCCCGAATTTTCTCCTGGGTTTGCGGCTGTGAAAGCATCTCTTCTCTGGCCTTTTTTTCCCGCATAATGACTTGTCTTGCCAAAGCAGAAAGATTTTGGACAGCCTCTGTTTCGCTGATTCCGAGAGTAATACGATTACGCATTTCATAAATGGCAGCATCTGTTCCATAAAGGCTGCGCATTACAAATCCAAGCCCGATCAAATCTGTACAGATTCGATCCATCTCACCGAGTTGTTCCAAAGCCGGCAGATGCAACTGCAACCCTGCCACCATGCCGGTTCCCAGATCCATAGGGCTTTGCGTAAGATATCCAAGATCTCTGCGAAACGCAAACCGCAGATTACGATCCAGTTGAGTATCTAACTGATCGGCCGTCTCTAATGCCGCAGAAAGTTGGTTTCCTGTTCTCAAAATTTGAATCCGCAAATGATCGGCACCATTTACCGTGATACTATCCCCTTCATCCGAAGTAAAGAACAGTGCTCTTCCGGAAGTCTTTGCAATGAATTCGGGGGTACAAAGCTGCCGCTCTGCAAAAGAAACCGCTTCGCTTTCCGTCATTTCTTCCATCAGAATATAGCGGTAATCCTGCGCCCGACTGCAAAGAGAAAGCGCTCTTTTTACCCTTTCTCGGCTGCGCTCCAAATCGGAACGGGACATCTTTGATGGAAAAGGAAGGTCCGCAAAATTTCGCGCTAAACGCACTCTACAGGAAAGCACTGTTTCTGAATCGGGTCCGGACTTTTCATACCACTTATGCATCGCTTTCTCCACCCTTCAGAAGATTCTTGTTTCCTTCGCGAATTGCTTTTTCCAACATTTCACGCATAGGAATCATCTGGCTCTGTAAACGAGGCTGCGGCAAATTTTCACCTGGGAATTTTCCGCAGTGAAGTTCATTTCCATGCAGTCGTTGAATCAGCGGCATTAGTTCTTCCTCAAAGGCTTCATAACAAAGTGCACAGCCGACTCTACCGGTTCTTGCAATTTCTTCAAAGGAAGCCCCGCACTGTGGACAGCGCTTTTCCGGTTCCGGCGGCTGATCCCCAAAAAATTCGCTCAGCATGCTGCCGTACCCTCTGCCTAAACCGGACAGCAAGGTATTATATCCTAATCTCCTTGCACAGGAAGCGCAAATTGCATACTCTGTCAAACGACCGTTTACAATCTCTTTGACTCGCATTGTAGCGGTTTGTTCCCCGCAGGATTGACATAGCATAATCGTTCCTCCAAATCAAAATCTCTTTAAAGTTGGAATTAGTATACTGCCAGAATGTGAAAAAATTATGAAATTTTCTTTTCTCTGTAGGCAATGCACACATTTTATGCTTTCTTCGTATACTGGCATGTAAAACAACGAAGGAGGCAATACTTTATGTGCAATAATTGTGGTGGATTTGGTGGATGCAGTTGGATTATCCTTCTGATTATCATTCTTGTATGCTGTGGTGGCTGCGGCAGTGGCTGTGGCGGCTGTGGCGGCTGCGGTGGCTGTGGCGATGGCTGCGGATGCAATAATAACAATTGCGGCTGCTAATCCTACTAATCTGCAAGTTCCTAGCATTTGAATGAATAAGGGCTGCGGAAGATGATTCCTGCAGCCCTTATTCTTTATCTTCAGGATTTCTTTTTAGATATCCTTCTTTTTCAATGCTTCTTCGAGTGCCTTGGCAATCTGATCCGGACAGGAAGTGGATTTGAATCCACAGCGCACTCCAGAAAAGCGGTCGATTACGTCCTGCGCTTTCATCCCTTTTATCAAAGCGCAAATTCCCTTTAGATTCCCATTGCATCCTCCAATAACTTTCATATCCTGTATCCGATCTCCGTCAAGTTCAAGCTGAACTTCACGAGAGCAGGTTCCTTTTGTCTTGTAGTTATATTTCATCGAAAAACCCTCTCTTAAAGTATCAAAAATTTTTCGGTAAGAATTATTTTCGGAGCGCTGCGGCACGCTTTTTCAGCAACTCAATTTGGTCATCCTCCGTCAAACAGGCACCAACCTCTGTCCGATGATTTGTATACATGCCGTGAAAATCGCTGCCACCGGTCATGGCAAGATGATATTTCTGCGCAATCGCACGAGCTTTTTCCTCATCATCTTCCTTATTACAGGGATGATTGACTTCTACGCCGTCCAATAACCCTTCAGATGCAAGCTTTTCCAAAAGGGGAAATCCATCATAAAGGCAAGGATGAGCAAAAACAGTTACTCCTCCTGCATCGTGAATTCGCTTAATCACGTCACGAGTATCCGGGTAATGAACTGCGCTATAAGCAAGCCCCACCTTATGATCAAAAAGTTTTCGATAAACGGGTCCATAAAATTCATCTGTACACCCGGCATCGATCAATGCGTGCATCACATGCTGCTTATAAATATTAGTGCTGCCTTGTGCTCGCCGCATAATCATCTCTGCTGTTACCGGATACAAATGGATTACTTTTTGAAGCATTACTAAAGATGCACGTCTGCGCGCATCACTGGTATGCTTACAAAGGCCCTCCAAACGATCTGTATTGGAACAGAAATAGCACAAAATATGAGCCCGTTTTCCTGTCTCGGTATCGGCGGTGGAGAATTCTGCTCCAGGAATCACTTCAATTTCATTTCGCTTTCCATAAACCTTTGCCCTGATTGCTCCTGCAAAGGTATCATGGTCAGTTACTGCCACTGTTTTAAGCCCTTTCCGTTTTGCAAGCTGCAGTAGTTCTTCAATGCTGACAGAACCATCGGAAATCTTGGTATGGCAATGCAGATCTGCTGGCACCCAATCACCCCACCTTTTTATTTTCTAAAAGTTTACATTTAACTGTTGTTTTTTTACTCTATCAGTATTATAATACAAATTTTATAGTTTTGCAACAAACGTTTTTGCCAGTTGGGCAGAATAAAGGGTCACCATTTTAAACCGGTGACCCTTTAAAAAACAAATTTTATTTTAAAGCGCGATTTTCTGAATTCGAAAAGAACGACGGTTTATCCGCCAGAAAATCACATCTGCCAGCAATATGATTCCCCAGAAAATCAGAAGAACATGTGCAGAAAAAGCCAAAAGTCCAGTAAATGGTACAATACAGCACAAAGTTAATGGAAAAGCCAGATATGCACTGGTCTGGATACTCTCGAGATAAGAACCACTCTTAAAGAAACCGGCAGCTGTAAAAAAAGTACCCAACACTGTAATAGACGGTGCAAGCAAAACGAGCACAATCAGCCACTCCAGACGAAAGAAAAATGGAACCTTTAAAAGAATATCTCCGATTGAAAGCACCAGAGCCATCAAAGCAAAAGAGATTGCTGTAGCAGCAGCAGAAATCATGATGCAGCAAATTGCCTTGATCTGAAAGACTCTTGATATCCGGACCGGCGTTAAAAGCAGAGATTCAAGTGTCTGACGCTCTCGATCTCCCACAAAGCTGCAGGCCGCCGTAATGCAAGAACAAAGAAGCGGAATCATTAAAAACAGCATCGGGCAGATATACCGAGTAAAAATAGCAAATAGAGCCTGCCGTTCATTCATCCATTCATTTTTTGTTGTTAAAAGGGCCATCAGTCCCTCTCCCAGAGAAGAATGCTGATGAAAAATCATCAGCATCGCAAGATATCCAATTGGAATCAGCAAAGCTAAAATAATCGGAATGATGATAATACAACTGCGCGCCACACGGTCATTCCAGATTTCAATAAGCTCTTTTCTAATAAGAATTCTATCTGTTTTTACTGCCCGTCTTTTGTGCATTCTGTCATTCCTCCTAAAAGGGATTTATAAATATTGGTCAAAGTCGGTTTTATGACCCGTGCCTCATAAATATCATGCCCTTTTGCTACCATTTCACGGAGAATTTCAGGCATTTCCGATTCATTTTGAATCTTTCTTCCCCAAAAACCATCTTCCTGCAAAGTCCAATCTTGCAGATGATCCTCTTCGGGAATCCGCAGCACCGCTCTGGGCCAGCATCCCGCTTTTTCTGAAAGCGTATTTAAATTTCCATCCGCAATTAAGCATCCATGGCTCAGCACCCCAAACTTTTCGCAGAGTACCTCTGCCTCTTGCGGAAAACGCGTACACAGCAAAACCGTCATTCCCTCGTTTTGCACAATTCCAGAAATCAGATTCAACACGGCAGATGCTGTATCCGAATCAAGTCCGCTCACAGGTTCATCCAATAAAAGCACACGCGGCCGATGCATCAGCGCACGCGCAAGCGATAGGCGCTGTGCTTCACTCGTCGTATATCTCCAGACCTTTTGATCTCGAAGCGGTAAAATATCTAATTCCCGCATCAATTCTGTTGCACGTTCCCCACATTCTGCTCTTTTCAGTCCAGAGACTCCTCCGAAGAACAACAGATTTTCCAATCCGGTCATTTGTTTATACAATCCTGCTGTCTGCGTTAACACTCCACAACTCTGGTGAATCTGTTCAGGCGCTTTCATCGGGTTCCAATTTAGGACTGTACACTCTCCAGAAGTGGGTTTTTCAAGGCTGCTTAAAAGCTTTACCAAAGTTGTCTTTCCGGCACCTTTTCCACCCAGCAGACCATAAACAGTCCCCTCGGAAACTGCAAAAGAAAAGTCATTTAAGGCAACCACTTTTTCCGAATAAATTTTTGTAAGTTTTTTTGTAAGGATTGCTTCCATAACAGCCCCCGTTCAACAAATTCTTAATAGTTCCAGAATACGACTCCTCTTTTCAAATGTCAACGCATTGCACACTTTTTCCCAAAAAAGCAGCACTTCGAGTTCAAAAATGCCGAAGTGCTGCTGCTTATTATTTACCAATTAGAAAATCCAGAATATTCCATGCATCGTCAGTCATTGTCTTATAAAGTTCTGTATAACCGCATTGCGTACAGGTAATGGTATAGAATTTCTTATTTTGAATATCAAAAATTTTTGCAAAATTCCCACCGGTTGCCTGAAACTGATCTGATTCAAAAGATTGATTCCCACATTTGGGACAAATGTATTGTTTTTGTTCCACAGAGTTTCCTCCTTTTTACTGCAGATTCAGATGATTCTTGAGAATTTGATGCGTAATCACAAAGAAGATCGCACAGAACACCAGGAAAAAGATTGTCATACCGCCCAAAGAGATCGAAAACATATGCATCTGTCGAATATCGAACTCAACTTGACTGATATTGTCTCTTGTAGAAAGTGTTTGAAACCAACTTTCCAAGATGCCACCGGCACTGGTTGCTTTATCAAATCCTCTGAAGAAGAAATAGCCGGCCGTTCCCTGTACAATTCCGCCAACCGTATAGGCTCCGATTCCTGTAAGCACCCGATGCTTCGGGCAAAGAGAACCCACTGCAATTGCCATATAAACGCCAAGAATGCACTGCAGTAGGCATGTGACTATGAAAGCAAGTATAGAAAATCCCATAGCCCAAACTGATCCGCCATACAGCTGAGTTGCCTTACCAATAGAAGAGAATATGGACGAAAGGACACGTACCATATTGTCATCCGCCGCCATTATGATAATGGAAATCGCCAAAGCAACACAGCTTAGGATTACCCAAAGGCAGGAAACCAAAAGTTTTGCCCAAATATGCTGCGCAATTGTTGTCGGCAAGGTCAAACTTAGATATCCCTCGTGTCCTAAAAGATTTCGGTTAAAGCGCTGAATACTGATAACGACTGTCATCACAAAAATTGCCGCCACTAAAGCACCGTATCCAATGCCAATCAAAAATCCAATAATAGCCATGGGGGTCGTTGAAAAAGTTCCGGATGTAGTCTTAAACATAATCAGCATTGCAATCGAAAACAGAAAAAGTAATCCATACATTGGCAGGAAGATCCGTGAAGTTGCTTTTAATTCATATTTCAATAATTTTTTTAGCATCTGAATACCTCCCGGAAAAGCGCATCAACGCTCTTACCCTCTTTTTCCCGAATATCATCTACGCTGGACTGCATTACAAGCACTCCGCTATTTAAGAACAAAACTTCATCCAAAATTTTCTCAATATCCGCGATCAAATGAGTACTGATAATCACGCAGGCATCTTTACTGTAATTGCTAATAATGGTCTCCAGAATATAATCTCTGGCTGCCGGATCAACCCCGCCAATCGGTTCGTCTAACAAATACAGCTTTGCAGCACGGCTCATCGTCAAAATCAGCTGAACTTTTTCTTTGGTTCCTTTACTCATGGTCTTTAAGCGCATTTTTTCTGTGATGTGCAAATGCTGAAGCATCTCACGAGCTTTTCCGATATCAAAATCCGAGTAAAAATCCGCAAAGAAATGGAGCAATTCTTCAGTCGTCATCCATTCTGGGAGACTGTTCCGATCCGGAAGATAAGAAACGATCGCCTTTGTCTGAGGACCCGGCTGCATTCCATCGATGGTGATCTGTCCGCTAGAAGGGGTTAAAAGTCCGTTGATCAATTTAATAAGGGTCGTTTTTCCGCTTCCATTTGGGCCAAGAAGTCCAACAATTCGGCCCGGCTGTAACGAAAGGCTTAGATCATTAAGTGCCAGGCACTGTGGATAAAATTTGCTCAGATGCTCACAAACCAATATAGGAGCATGTTCTCCCTGCACCTGTGGAATCTGAGCGGTCTGCTCTAATTGCTCATTCATATTGATTCCTCCTCCATCTGCTGAAGCAGCCGAATGGTCTGCTCTTTTGTAAAACCAAGTTCTTTCATTCCACGCAAAAATTCTGTCATCAAATTTTGTGCCATCTCTTTTTTCATCTGCATAATCCGGTCTGCCTCCTTTGTTACAAATCTTCCTGCGGTACGCTCGCTGTAAAGCAGACCACTGCTTTCCAGCTGTGTTAACGCTCGCTGCATCGTATTGGGATTAACAGCAGCCTCAGACGCTAACTCACGAACACTGGGAAATTTTCCTCCCGGAGGATATTGCCCCATAGCAATCCGCAGTTGAAGCTGTTCAACCAGTTGCGTATAAATTGGACGATCTTCTGTGAATTTCCATACCATCGTCTCTCCTCCTTTCGTCTTCACCAGTTCTATTTTTAATTGTATTAATAACTTAATACAATAATACACTTGGGCTTTCCGATTGTCAAGCACTTTTTAAAAATTTTTTTAACCGCTGTAACATCCTCAACAAGGCATAAAGAGGCGGCTGACAAATTCGTCAGCCGCCTCTTTTGGGGGTAAATTCACTTTTGGGGCGAAAGAATTTCCATCATACGGTTATACTTTTCCGTTCGCTCTGAACGGCACGGTGCACCCGACTTTAAGGCATCCGCTCCGACAGCAACCGCTAAATCAGCAATAAAAGTATCCGCTGTTTCACCCGACCGATGAGAAACAATTACATGATACTGATTTGACTGCGCTGTACGGATAGCATTCAGCGTTTCGGTAACCGTTCCGATCTGATTAAGCTTAATTAAAATTGAATTGGCACATTTTTCGTCAATACCGCGTTGCAGCCTCTTAGAATCCGTAACAAAGAAATCATCGCCGACCAGCCACACAAGATCTCCGCATTCCTTTGTGATCATTCTCCAACCTTCCCAATCTTCCTCCCCAACAGGATCCTCCAAAGAACAGATTGGATATTTTTGAATCAATTTCTTTTCATATTCCACCAATTCCTGCGTGGTAAAAATATGGCCGCTCTTGGGCTGAAGATAATGTCCCTCTTTATCGGCCCATTCGCTCGCTGCAAAATCCAATGCAAATTGAAAATCTTTGTCAGGCTCATATCCTGCTTTTTTTACCGCTTCTGTCAGACAGTCAAGCGCTTCCTCATCACTCTCAAGTTCCGGTGCAAAACCGCCCTCATCTCCCACCGCGGTGGAAAGATTTCTATCTTTCAAAATTCCCTTTAAAGTATGATAAACTTCCGCGCTGCGCCGTAGATTTTCCTCAAAATCTTTTCCCTGCGGCACCAACATGAATTCCTGTGTATCAAGCTTATTTCCAGCATGAGCACCACCATTTAAGACATTCAAAAACGGTACCGGCGGCTTTGTTCTCGTGAAGTTTTCTTCTTCCTGCAAGAATTCCCACAAAGCCTGCCCACTGCTCGCTGCGGCCGCTCTGGCTGCCGCCATGCTGACTGCTAAAATTGCATTGGCACCCAAACGTTCCTTGTTTTGGGTGCCGTCCAACGCACACATTGCAGCGTCCAATGACATAATATCGCAGGCATCCATCCCATGTAAAGCTGGTGCTAATTCCTGCTCAATGTTTTGAACTGCTTTTTTGACGCCCATCCCATTAAAAAACGCACCGCCATCCCGCAATTCCAGTGCCTCATGCCGACCGGTAGAAGCCCCACTCGGAACTGCCGCTTTTGCGTGAGTTCCATCTGCTAAAAACACCTTTGCTTCTACTGTTGGATTGCCTCTGCTATCTAAAATCCAGCGCGCCGTAATTTTTGTAATTCGGCTTTTCATCGAGATTCCTCCCTAATTGAGATAAGATTCATTTAAAAGATTCCCAATTATTTACATATCATACAAATTTCCATTGCTTTTATAAAAAAAGCGGCTTCCCCTACTCAAAACGCTCCGATAAAACAGATTTGCTTCAAATAAAAGGAAACCGCAAAATAAATATAATTTTTACAGAATCAAGCCATACCAGCTGTTACAATTGCCATTTTGTATACTTCTTCAGCATTGCAGCCACGTGACAGGTCATTGATTGGTGCATTCAATCCCTGCAGGATCGGCCCAATTGCCTCAAAGCCACCAAGGCGCTGAGCAATTTTATAACCGATGTTGCCAGCATTGATATCCGGGAAAATAAAGGTATTGGCCTGACCAGCAACCTTTGAACCTGGAGCCTTCAAAGAACCGACCTCTTTAGAGAATGCAGCGTCAAACTGGAATTCGCCATCTACATCGAAGTCTGGTTTTGCAGCCAAAATCTTCTCGGTAGCAGAACGCATCTTATCAACGCTTTCTCCCTTTCCAGAACCCTTTGTGCTGTAAGAAAGTACCGCAACCTTTGGATCCATATCAAAGAAACGAGCAGTCTTTGCAGATTCCAGAGCGATCTCAACCAAATCATCATCAGAAGGATCAATATTAATAGCACAGTCTGCCATTACATACATTTCTTCGCTGCCATCGGCCTTTGGACGATTCAGAACGAAGCAGCTGCTCACGATCTTATTGCCGGGCTTTGTTTTAATAAGCTGTAGTGCCGGGCGAACTGTATCTGCAGTAGAGTAAGTAGCACCGCCCAAAAGTGCATCGGCATAGCCCATTTTTACATACATGGTGCCAAAATAGTTTGATTTAGAAAGAGCTGCTCTGCATGCAGCCTCATCCATCTTTCCTTTACGCAGTTCGACCATTTTTGCAACGAACTCATCAAATTTAGGGAATGTTTTAATATCAACAATCTCAATTCCACTAATGTCAATTCCGTTTTTCTTCGCTGCAGCCTGTACCTTTTCGGGATCACCAATCATAATCGGCGTTAAATATCCTTCTTTTTTCAGGCGGGATGCCGCTTCCTGAATACGATGATCTTCCCCTTCAGTAAATACAATCCGACGAGGATTTTCTTTCAGGTTTTTGATCAATTTAGTCAGCATACCGCTGCCCTTTGACTCTGTCATCATTACTTGATTCCTCCGTTTGTGAATTTATCGTCAACTTGGACAATTCTTGCAAGATGATTATAGCGTTTTTTCCTATAAAAGTAAAGTGCCTGTCTGGAAAAGAATCGATCTTTTCTAAGAATCGATTTTATTTGTTCTTTTTGTTTTTGTTTTCTTTTGAGCTTTTGCACAATTTTTTAATATTTTTTTTCAATCTCTTGACAAGCGAATCCCTTTTATGATAAAATAAATCTCGTCTTGTAAGGAGAGGTGTCCGAGTGGTTTATGGAGCTGGTCTTGAAAACCAGTGATCCCGCGAGGGACCAAGAGTTCGAATCTCTTCCTCTCCGCCATTGCAAATTCGATTGAAAAATTTGATATAAATGATTTTAATTCACCTTGGAGAAATACCCAAGTGGTGAAGGGGCTCCCCTGCTAAGGGAGTAGGTCGGGTAACCGGCGCGTGGGTTCAAATCCCACTTTCTCCGCCAAAGCCGCATGAACACTGAGTTTGTGCGGCTTTTCTTTTTTGTAAAAAATGCGCTATAATTACGTCTGGTTAATAAAAATTGCTTCCTATTCCCACTCCTATTCCCACTCGGTTTTTATGTTATTTTAAGAAAATCACTGGACTAAGAAGAAATAATTAATATAAAAATTAGTTTATCCTTTTGTGAATGATTTTCACATAGAAAGGATCACCACCAATTATCCAACACAGGATAATTGGTGGTGATCCTTTTTAGTTGGAATATTTTATTATAAACATTATACGAAGTTAACATTTTTGCTTCGCTACTGAGCTTAAATAGATTTTTATTCAATTGTTATGTGAAATTGACACTTACTAGCTCCAGACAATACGGTTCCAAGAATTTTTACCTGTATATTTTTATTCAGCATTAGATTATGACGAATATAAAGAATACTCTGGCATGAGCATTCACAGTGAGCTCAATGTATGAACGAATCCGGAATTAACCAAATAACAACTACCCTTTCAAGCTGCAATACACTCCATCTAAAATTAGTATTTCTCACTTTTTAGAAAAGGGGTAAACCACAAAACTGGAACAGAAGATTTCAATCCACGCACCCCGTGAGAGGTGCGACTTATCGCCGCAAAACATTGATCTTGGAGGAAAACATTTCAATCCACGCACCCCGTGAGAGGTGCGACTTATATCAAGATTTGATTGATTCCGGCACATATGAATTTCAATCCACGCACCCCGTGAGAGGTGCGACTTATCGCCGCAAAACATTGATCTTGGAGGAAAACATTTCAATCCACGCACCCCGTGAGAGGTGCGACTTGTTGTCATCGTTAATGTTATAGCCGGTAACGTATTTCAATCCACGCACCCCGTGAGAGGTGCGACAAACATCCGGATATTCTTGTCTTGCTATCCCATTATTTCAATCCACGCACCCCGTGAGAGGTGCGACACTTTGATTGCGCACTGTATTATCATAGTTGCATATTTCAATCCACGCACCCCGTGAGAGGTGCGACGAGATATTAGTGCCGCTTATCGCGTTTTCACAAATTTCAATCCACGCACCCCGTGAGAGGTGCGACTTTGATTTAGAAGATTCTTTGCTAG